>NZ_JBVJJA010000001.1:30154-270148 GCF_055586005.1 Micromonospora sp. NPDC051924 | reverse complement strand
CCCCCCCCCCCCCCCCCCCTCCCCCCCCCCCCCCCCCCCCCCCCCCCCCCCCCCCCCCCCCCCCCCCCCCCCCCCCCCCCCCCCCCCCCCCCCCCGCCGTCGTGCGCGGGTCGCCGCATGTCGCGGTGTCCGGCGCGTCCGATACGGCGACCTGCCGCAAGCTGGGCCGGACAGGCGAATTGGCGGGGGTGGCCGGGTAGGCCCGCCGCCGGGCGGGTAACCGTTGCGGACCACGACCGAGCACGCCCAAGGGCCACCGCACGGGGGAGTGCAGCGCACATGGGCATTGGCAGCGCCATCTTTCTCATCGCGCTCGGCGCGATCATGACCTTCGCCATCCGGGCCAACGTCTGGTGGATCGACCTGCGCGCGGTCGGCTGGGTGTTCATCCTGGCCGGGCTGGCCGTTTTGCTCACCACGCTCTGGTTCTGGCAGGACCGCCGCAAGCGGGCACGCACGCTGATCGTGGAGGAGAACCGGCTCTCCCACCCGACCGCGATGATGCCCCCGCCGCCCGACCCGCCGCCGCCCACCGCCCCGCCGTCCTGAGGCCGGCCCGGGGACTCAGCCTCGGGCGGTGTGCCGGGCGGTGATCGGGGCGCCGCCGGCGGCGAGCGCCGCCCACCGGGTGGTCGGGCGGTGCACCACCAGGTCGGTGGTCCGCAGCCCGTCCGGATCCGCCCGCTGCGGGTCCAGCAGCGCCGAGAGCAGCGAGATGCCCGGATTGTGGGCCACCAGCAGCACCGTGCCCGCGTCCGGCACGACCGCTCGGACCAGCTCCAGCAGCTCCTCCGGCCCCGCCTCGTACGCGGTCGGCTCGTAGCGCACCACCGGTGACGACCCCGCCGGTCCCCCCTCCGGCGGGGATCCCGTCATGCCCATCGCCAGCTCGTGCCAGGTCTGCCGGGTGCGCAGCGCGGTGGAGCAGAGCACCACGTCGGGGAGGAGGGCGTGCCGAGCCAGCCACGCCCCGCCCGCGGCGGCGTCGGCGTGCCCCCGTGCGGAGAGCGGGCGCTCCGCGTCCGGGCCGTCCTCCCGGAGCTGTTCGGCCTTGGCGTGCCGGACCAGCACGAGCGTCCGCTCCTGGTTCCTGCCGTCGGTCATGCCGACAGCTTGCCTGATTGGCGATCTGAGCGCCTGGGTAAGTCGATGGATGCCGCTACCTCATCCATGGCTGCGGCGGGTAGAAACGCCAGCAGAATGCCAAGGAGGCGACGTCATGGGCATCGGTGCCAGCATCTTCCTCATCGCGCTGGGCGCGATCTTCGCGTTCGCCATCGACGCCAACCTGGGATGGCTCGACCTGAACGTCGTGGGCTGGGTGCTCATGCTCGTCGGCGTCGTCGGCCTGCTCCTCACCATGTACTTCTGGAGCAGCCGTCGCCGTACGGTCGTCGCGACCCCGGTGCGCGAGCGGGTCGTCGCCCAGCCGACCGTGCCGGTTCAGGACGACCGCGTCGTGCGCGAGGAGTACCGCGAGGTGCGCCGCCCGGGTTACCCGGCCTGATCCGTCCCCCGCAGACGTCGAGGGCCCCGCAACGGCGCGGGGCCCTCGAACTCGTTCCGGGCCGGGCCGGTCAGGAGAAGAGCGCGAAGTAGATCGCGATGTGGTGACAGATCGCGGCGACCAGGGTGCAGGCGTGGAAGAACTCGTGGTGGCCGAAGACGGAGGGCCACGGGTTCGGCTTGCGCAGCGCGTAGAAGACGGCGCCGACGCTGTAGATGGCGCCGCCGACGATCAGCAGCACCAGGGCGGTGACGCCGCCGGCGTGCAGGATCTGCGGCAGCATCGCCACCGCGACCCAGCCGAGCGCGAGGTAGAGCGGCGCGGAGAGCCAGCGGGGCGCGTGCGGCCAGATCAGCTTCAGCGCCACCCCGGCCAGCGCGCCGCCCCAGACCAGACCGAGCATCAGCTCGGCCGGCCGCGGCTTGAGCAGCAGCGCGCAGAACGGTGTGTACGTGCCGGCGATGAACACGAAGATCATCGAATGGTCCATCCGGCGCATGATCTGGTAGCCCCGTTGCGACCAGACGCGACGGTGGTAGAGGGCGCTGGTGCCGAAGAGGCCGCACACGGTCAGGCTGTAGATCAGGCAGCTGACCAGGGGTGCCCAGCCGGGGCGGGCAGCCGCGATCGAGCAGAGCACGATGCCGCAGACGAGCGCGACGAAGAACGCGTAGGCGTGCAGCCAGCCGCGCATCCGGGGTTTACCGATGTCGACCGGCTTCAGCCGAAGCGGAGCGGAGGTGGTCACGCCAATAGGCTACGGCACCGTAGGTTACTTGCAAGTAGTGTGCACCGTCACGCGAATCCGCCAGGATGACGGGATGCGGATCCGACCCGTCGGCGCGCACGCCCTGCTGCTCGACTGCGACGACCCCGACCAGGTCCAGGCCTGGCGGGCCGAACTCTGGCGCCGCCGGCAGGCCGGCGAGCTGGACGCCGTCGAGATCGTCCCGGCCGCGGCCACGGTGCTGCTCGACGGCGTACCGGACCCGGACGCGACCGCCGCCCGGATCGCCGGCTGGACCCCGCGGGGCGACGCCGACCCGGCCGCCACCGCCGAGGTCCAGGTGCCCACCGTGTACGACGGGGAGGACCTGCCCGTCGTCGCCGGGCACTGGGGCGTCGACGTGCCGGCGGTGGTCGACCGGCTGCGGCGTACCCAGTTCCGGGTGGCGTTCTGCGGATTCGCGCCCGGCTTCGCCTACCTGACCGGGCTGCCGGCCGAGCTGGCCGTGCCCCGGCTCGCCACCCCGCGTACCCGGGTGCCGGCCGGATCGGTCGCGCTGGCCGGCCCGTACGCCGGGATCTACCCGACCGCCTCGCCCGGCGGCTGGCTGCTGGTCGGGCGGACCGACCTGGTCCTCTTCGACGTGCACGCCGACCCGCCGGCCCGGCTCACCCCCGGCACCCGCGTCCGGCTGGTGACTCCATGATCGAGGTGCTTCGCGCCGGTGCCCTCACCACGGTCCAGGACCAGGGCCGGCCCGGGTACGCCCACCTCGGCGTGCCCCGCTCCGGGGCGCTCGACCCGGCCGCGTTGCGCCTGGCCAACCGGCTCGTCGGCAATCCGGCCACCGCCGCCGGCCTGGAAATCACCCTGACCGGCTGCGACCTGCGCTTCACCCACGCCGTCACCGTGGCGCTCACCGGGGCGGAGGTCGACGTCCTGGTCGAGCGCCGACCGGTCGAGGTCGGGCCCGCCGCGCGGGCGTCCGTCGGGGACGGGCCGGTCGAGCGCCGGTTCGGCGACGCCGGACGGCCGCTCTCCCTGCCGGCCGGGGTGGTGCTGCGGATCGGCCCGGCCCGCGCCGGGCTGCGTACCTGGCTGGCCGTCTCCGGCGGGATCGCGGTCGAGCCGGTGCTCGGCAGCCGCGCCACGGACACCCTCTCCGGCCTCGGGCCGCCCCCGCTCCGCGACGGTGACCGGCTGCCGCTCGGCCCGTCCGACGGCCGGCCCGCCCCGGTGGATCTCACCGTCACCCCGCCCGTCCCCGCCGAACTGCGGCTGGCCCTCCGGCTCGGACCCCGGCACGACTGGTTCGGCGACACCGCGCTCGACCCGCTGCTCCGCACCGCGTACGCGATCAGCCCGCTGAGCAACCGGGTCGGCGCGCGACTGGTCGGTGCGGCCCTCCCCCGCGCGGTGGCCGGCGAGCTGCCCAGCGAGGGCCTCGTCCTCGGCGCGGTGCAGGTGCCACCGGACGGCCAACCGCTGATCTTCCTCGCCGACCACCCCACCACCGGCGGATACCCGGTCGTCGGGGTGGTGGACGACGTGACCCCGCTCGCACAGGCCCGGCCAGGGACTACGGTGAGGTTCCATGGACCTCAACGCTGACCTCGGGGAGGGATTCGGCATCTGGCGGCTCGGTGACGACGAGGCGCTGCTGGACCTGATCACCTCCGCCAACGTCGCCTGCGGTTTCCACGGCGGCGACCCGTCCACCATGCACCGGGTCTGCGCCGCGGCCGCCGCCCGGGGCGTCGCCGTGGGCGCCCAGGTCGGCTACCGGGACCTCGCCGGCTTCGGTCGCCGGCACATCGCGTACGACTTCGCCGAGCTGCGGGACGAGACGATCTACCAGATCGGCGCGCTCGACGCGTTCTGCCGGCTGTTCCGCACCCGGGTCCGCTACGTCAAGCCGCACGGCGCGCTCTACCACGCGGCGGCCTGTGACGAGGCCCAGGCCGCCGCGCTGGTCGCCGCCGTCAGCAGCTACGACCACGAGCTGCCGCTGCTCTGCCCGCCCGGCTCGGTGCTGGCCCAGCTCGCCGTCGGCGCCGGACTGCGGGTGGTCGCCGAGGGCTTCGCCGACCGGAACTACCTGCCCAACGGCAAGCTGGTGCCGCGTACCGCCGCGAACGCGCTGGTCACCGACCCGGACGAGGTGGCCACCCGGGCCGTCCGGATGGCCACCGAGCGGACCGTCGTCGCGGTCGACGGCAGCGCCATCCCCGTCCAGGTCGAGTCGATCTGCCTGCACGGGGACAGCCCCGGCGCGGTCCGCTCCGCCGAGATGGTCCGCGCCGCCCTCATCGACGCCGGCGTCAGCCTCACTCCGTTCGGCTGAACGGAAGGGCCCCTTCTCAACCGTCCATGCCGCGGAGGATCAGCGGGAGACGACGGGCACCGTCCTCGACCACGCGGACCGGGACACCCCAGTCCTGGCGGGTCAGGTGGCAGGCGGCGTGCTCGACGTCGGCGTCGCAGGTGGCCGCCTGGGCGGTCACCTGGAGCACGCCCTGCGCCACCGCGCCGTCGATCACCAGGCGGCGCGACAGGTCGGTGGTCGTCCCCGCCCCCTCGACCAGCAGCTCCGGCGGGGACGCCGAGACCACCAGCCGGGTCGACGGCCCGTACGTCTCGTCCAGCTTCTGCCCCGGCGCCGGGGTGAAGATCACATCCAGGGTCAGCTCGCCGGCCGCCACGTCGGTCGGCTTCCGCTCCAGCTTGTGTCGGGGGCCGTCCACGGTGCTCGCCCCGGCCGCGGTCAACGCACCCGGGGCCAGCCGGGTCAGCCGGTGCGCGGCCGACTCGACCACCAGCACGTCGCCCTCGGCGGTGAGCACCACGTCGCTCGGCTCGGCCAGCCCGTCCGCCACCGTGCCGACCTGACCGGCCTCCGGGTCGAACCGGCGCACCGCCCCGTTGTACGTGTCGGCGATCAGCACCGAACCGTCGGGCAGCGCGCACACCCCCAGCGGGTGCTGCAGGAGCGCCCGCTCGGCCGGCCCGTCCACGTGGCCGAAGTCGAAGAGGCCCTGGCCCACCGCCGTGTGCATCACCCCGTTCTCGACGTACCGGACGGCGCTGGTCTCGCTGTCGGCGATCCAGAGCCGGCTGCCGTCGGCCGAGGCGGAGAGGCCGGAGGGCTGGGCCATCCAGACGTCCGGCAGTGGCCCGTCGCGCAGCGCCTCGACCGTGGTCCCGGCGTACACGCCCGCGGTCCGCTTGATCGGGTCGAACCACCAGAGCTGGTGGATGCCCGCCATGGCGATCACCACCCGGTCGTCGTACCAGGCGACGTCCCAGGGGGAGGAGAGGTCGACGGAGGTCGCGTCGTGCGCGTGGTCGTCGACCGTCGACCGCCACTGCCGGCCGGTGCCGGCGGCCGTGACCACCTCGCCGGTGTCGAGCCGCACGCCGCGCAGCAGGTGGTTGACCGTGTCCGCGACCACCACGTCGTACCCGGCCACCTCGGCGACGTGCGCGGGGAGCAGGCAGAGCCCCTGCGGCTCGGAGAACGCGGCGCCGTCGCCGGCGCCGTCGGCGTGGCCGCGGGCGCCGGACCCGATCCGCCGGAGCACATGCTCGCCGTCGGGGGCCAGCTCGACCAGGGAGTGCCGGGCCGAGTCGGAGACCAGCAGGTTGCCGCCGTCGAGCACCACGGCCTTGCCAGGGAAGCGCAGCGTGGTCTCCGGTTCGGCGGGCGGGATGTACGGTCCCTCGCCCCGGTGCAGGGTGCCCTTCGCCTCGTGGGTGGCGATCAGCTCGTCGATGAGCTTCGCTAGCCCTTCGGCGTGCCCCTCGCCGGCCATGTTGGCGACCACGTAGCCCTCGGGGTCGACCACCGCCAGGGTCGGCCAGGCCTTCGCCGCGTACTGCTGCCACATGTCCAGCTCGGGGTCGTCGAGCACCGGGTGGTGCACGCCGTACCGCTCGACGGCCGCCGCCAGGGCGTCCGCGTCCTTCTCGTGCTCGAACTTGGGCGAGTGCACGCCGATCACGACCAGCACGTCGCCGTAGCGCTCCTCCAAGGGACGCAGCTCGTCGAGCACGTGCAGGCAGTTGATACAGCAGAAGGTCCAAAAATCGAGCAGGACGATCTTGCCGCGCAGGTCGGCGAGGGTGACGTCCTTCCCGCCGGTGTTCAGCCAGGCTCGACCCCGCAGTTCGGGGGCGCGTACGCGTGCGCTCATGACCCCATCGTGCCGTACCGCCGGCGGCCGGCGGCCCGGACGGGGTGGTGAAGAGGTGTACGCGACAACCCCGGCACGCGCGACGGCGGGGCCACGCAACACCGTGACCCCGCCGTCGGGGGCGTGCTAACTGCCGGCCGGCTTGAGGCAGAGCACCGGGTTCGCCTCGTTCTTCAGCGTCACGGTGGGCTGCGCCGGGTCCGGGCACTTGTCCTTGCTGTCCACCCTCGAGACGACCGTGAACGCACCCGGCTCGCCACAGCCGGCCGCTGCCGCGGTCGTGCCGGACTGCTTGATGCAGGAGCCCACGGCCGGGTTGAACGGCTGCGGCGTGTTGTTGTCGTCGCCGCCGAGCTTGCCGAGCAGGGCGAGCGCGCCGAGCGGCACGGCGAGGATCAGCACCGCCGCGATCAGGACGAGGGCCAGCACCTTGCCGTTGCGGACCTTGGGCGCGGGCGCCTCGGTCTTCGGCTCCGCATCCGGCTTGAACGCGTCGAAGCGGCCCTGGTCCGGGTCGCCGGCCGGGCCCTGCTGCCAGGCCGGCGGCCCCTGCTGGGGCGGCGGCGGGAACGCGGGCGGGAAGCCACCCGGCCCCGGCTCGCCCAGCCCCTGGCCTGGCATGGCGACCGCGGCCCGGCCGCCCGCCGGCCCGCCGAACGGGTCGTGCTGGCCGCCCGGCCCGCCGAACTGGTCCGGGTGCCCGCCGGGTCCACCGAACTGGTTCTGGTGGCCGCCTGGGGCACCGAACTGGTCCTGGTGGCCGCCCGGAGGGCCGAACGCGGCCGCCCCGCCGAACGGGTCGTGCTGCCCGCCGGGACCGCCGAAGGGATCACCAGGGGCGCCGAACGGGTCGCCGGGGTGCTCGCCGCTCTGCGGGTGCACGCCGTTGACCGGACGATTGTTGCCGGCCTGATCCACGAAGGACGGGATGCCGGGCGGGAAGGGCGGCGGACCGGCCGGCGACGACGGCACCGGCGGGGCCTCGGCGAAGGCCTGGGGCCGCTCCGGCTCGTCCATCCGGGACTGCGGCCCGTGCTCGTCGAAGCGCGGCCCCTGCTCCGGGAAGCCGTTCGGGGCGTCCTGCCCCGGCCCCTCCTCGGCCTCGGGCCGGGCGGGCCGGCCGTACACCCGGGGCTGCGGGGCCGGTACGCCGGCCGTATGCAGCGGCTGGTCGGTCGGGGGCGTCACCCGGCTGGCCATCGGCACGGACGCGCTGGCCGAGACCGCCCCGGACTCCGGGGAGACGCGCGGCGCGGGCACCACCGGCCCGGCCGGGGACTGCGGCTCCTCGTAGGCCGGCTCGGGCGTGCCCCAGGCGACCCGCTCCGGCTCGTACGCCTGCGGGTCGCGCTCGGTCGACTCGGCGGCCGGGCCGAACTGGTTCGAGGGCACGTAGTCGGTCGGCGGCGAGGCGGCCAGGGCGGCCCCCGGCACGCGCTGTTCCTGCGGTGGCAGCGGTACGGCGTTCGCCGCGGAGATGCCGGGGCCCGGTGCCGGCTGGTAGACCGGCACGTCCTCGGCGCCCCGGTCGTCCGAAGCCGGCTCGGCCTCCGCGGCCCGGCCCCACGCCTCGCCGGGCGACCACGGCTCGGCCTCGGGAATGGCCGGGCGCTGGGGCGTCCACTGGCCCGGGTCCTGATTACCGGCCCAGGCGGGCGGCGAATCCGGGGACGGCACGGCGGCGCTGGCCCGGGCGGGTGCCTCGGCCGACGGCCAGGCGCCGGCCTCCGGCCGGTCGCCGGCGGTCGGGGCGGCGGCCGCCCAGCCGGACTGCGCCGGCTCGTCCTGCGGCGCGGGTGCGGCGTCGCCCCACGCGGGGCGCTGCTCGTCCGAGGCCCCCCAGGCGGGCTGCGGCGCGGCCTCGGCGGCCCGGCCGGCGGCCCAGCCGCCGGAGCGGTCCGGGTCCTCGTCGCGCGGTCCGGCCGGGTCGACCTGCCAGCCGCCGGAGCGCGCGGGGTCGTCCTGCGGTGCGCCGGCCGCCCAGCCGCCGGAGCGGGCGGGGTCTTCCGGCTGGCCGGCGGTCTGCCAGCCGCCGGAGCGGGCGGGGTCGTCCGGCGTGGCCCACGGGTTGTCACCCTGGCCGGGCACCGGGACCTTGGCGGCGGCGCGGGCGGTCGGCTCGGCCGGCGCGGACCAGGCCTGCGCCGACTGGTCGTCCTGCTGGCCCCAGGCCGGCTGCTCGTCCTGAGCCGGGGCACCCCAGCCGCCGGAACGGTTCGGGTCGTCCTGCTGCGCGGCGGCCCCCACGGCCCAGCCGCCGGAGCGGTCCACCGGCGTCCCGGCGGCCGACCACTCCCCGGCACGGCCGTGGTCGTCGTCCTGCTGCGGGTGGGGGGCGGGCCAGCTGCCGGAGCGGTTCGGGTCGTCCTGGGGCTGCCCGGCGGGGGTGGCCCAGGCCTCGTGCGGCGGGGTGGCGGGGGCGGGCACCTGCGCGGCGCCACGGGCGGACGGCTCGCCGGGCTGGGCCCAGGCGGGCTGCTCGCCGTGCGAAGCGGGGCCGTTGGCCCAGGCGGGCGCGTCCGGCTGGGCCGGGGCGCCCCAGGCCGGGGGCGCCGGCTCGCCGGCCGGGGCCGACGGGGTGGCCCAGGCCGGGGGGTTCTGCTCGGGCGCGGCCCAGGCGGGCTGCGGGGCACCGCCCCACGCGCCCGGCTCGGCGGGCGCCGGCACCTGGGCGGAGCCCCGGTTGGCGGCGGGCTGGCCGCTCGGCGGCGTCCAGGCGGGCACCTGGTCGTCCGGTGCGGCCCAGGCGGGGGCCGGCTGGGTGGGCCGACCGGCCGGCGGGGGTGGGGCCCAGCCGAGGTCCGGAGCGCCGGAGTACCCGTTGTCCTGCGGGGCCTGGCGGTCGCCGTACGGCGCCGGTCCGCCGGCGCCCGGCGACACCTCGCCCGGCTCCTGGCCAGGGCGGTGCGGGGCCTCGGACGTCATGGGTGCGCCTCCTCCATCACATGTCGGCCACCGATGCCGATCGGGACCGTCGGCATGGTCGCCGGCGTTGCCGGCGGGTACCGGCCGTGCGGGCTCCCCGCACCGTATCCGGTGGCCGCCCGGAGGCGTCCGGGGGAGCACCGGCCGTCACTCACCGTTGCCGGACGCTGGCGATCGGTCTCGCTGGTCGTGATCGGTCCGGGGCGGGGCGGGTGGCGACCGAGCCCCACCGTACCGGGCGGTGCGGCGAGGTGGAATCCCGGTGTCAATCGACGTGGAACGCCGAAGACCCGCCCGGTGACCGGGCGGGTCTTCGAACTGGAGGAGGTGAGGAAAGTCGGAGGGCGTCAGCTCATGTGACGCTGGGCGATGGCGAGAAGCTCCTCGCGGACCGCGGGCGAGTTGGCGGAACGCAGGGCGTGCTCGATGGCGCGGGCCCGGCGGTTGGCGTCGCGGCGGCTGCGGATTCGCTCGATCATGCTCATCTTGGGTCTCTCCTCCTGGCTATTCGGTTGTCGGCCCCTTGATGTCTCTATTGAACCGTAGAACGCGGCCAACTTCCATCGATTATTAGGTGAGCTGAACCACGCACCTAAGGATCGTAGGTCAAGAGCCGTGTAGCGCCGAAGATTTCGTCCACCAACGGCAACGGCCGGTGTGCCGGGTGTTCACCCGATGCACACCAGCCGTCGCCGGAGCGGTGGGACCGTCAGGTCCAGGCGAGCAGCGCCGCCTCCGGATCGGCGAGGAACTCGCCGACGTCGCGCAGGAACTTCGAGCCCAGCTCGCCGTCGATGATCCGGTGGTCGAAGGAGAGGCCCAGGGTGGTGACCAGGCGCGGCTTGACCTTGCCCTTGTGCACCCACGGCATCTCCCGGACCGCGCCGAAGGCGAGGATCGCCGACTCGCCCGGGGGCAGGATCGGCGTACCGGTGTCGACGCCGAAGACGCCGACGTTGGTGATGGTCAGCGTGCCGCCGGACATGTCCGCCGGCGAGGTCTTCCCCGCCTTGGCAGTCTGGACCAGCCCGGTCATCGCATCCGCCAGCTCGCGGAGCGAGAGCCGGCCGGCGTCCTTGATGTTCGGCACGATCAGGCCGCGCTCGGTGGCCGCCGCGATGCCCAGGTTGACGTACTCCTTGACCACGATCTCGTCGCCGGCCCAGGTCGAGTTGACCATCGGGTGACGCTTGACCGCGAGCAGCACCGCCTTGGCGACCAGCAGCAGCGGCGAGACGCGCACGTCCCGCCACTCGCGCCGCTCGCGGAGCCGGTCCAGGGCCTTGATCGCCCGGGTCACGTCGACGGTCAGGAACTCCGTGACGTGCGGCGCGGTGAACGCCGAGCGGGACATGTTCTCGGCGGTGAGCTTGCGTACCCCCTTGACCGGGATGCGCTGCTCACGGTCCGCGCCGAAGCTCGCGGCCGCCGTCGCCGCGGTCATGACCGTCAGCGGCTCGGCCGCCGCCGGGGTCCCGCTCGCCGCCTGCTGTACGTCCTCCCGGGTGATCGAGCCCAGCGGGCCCGAGCCGGTCAGCGTGGCGAGGTCGACGCCGAGATCCTTGGCGAGCTTGCGGACCGGCGGCTTGGCCAGCACCGGGCCACCGGCCCGGCCGTTGCCGTTCACCGCCGGCGCGGGCGACACCGGCGCGACCGGCGCCGGAGCCGGCGCGGCCTGGGCCGGCGCGGCCGTGGCCTGAGCCGGCGCTCCCGCCTTGCGCGGGCGCCGCTTGGCCGCGGTGGTCCGCGGGCCGTAGCCGACCAGCACGGCGGTACGCCCGCCCGGGGCGGCTCCGCCGATCAGGCCCGGCTCGACCATGCCCTCCTCGGGCGCGATCTCGACGGCGGCCAGCGAGGCGGCCGACGGGGTGGGCAGGTCCGCTGCCGGCGCGCCGGTCGTCGACTCCTCGATCGGGCCAGCGCCCGGGTCGGTGTCGATCGCGATGATCGGGGTGCCCACCTCGACGGTGGACCCCTCCGGGTGGAAGATCGCCTGCACCTGGCCGGCCCACTTCGCCGGGATCTCGACCGCCGCCTTGGCGGTCTCCACCTCGACGATCGGCTGGTTCAGCTCGATGACGTCGCCCACCTTGACCAGCCAGGCGAGGATCTCGCCCTCGGTCAGGCCCTCACCCAGGTCGGGGAGGTTGAACTCCTTGATCCGCGACATGCCGCTCACCAGCCGAAGGTGCGGTCGACGGCGTCGAGCACCCGGTCGAGGTCGGGCAGGTACTCCTCCTCCACCCGGGCGGCCGGGTAGGGGGTGTCGAAGCCGGTGACCCGCAGCACCGGGGACTCCAGGGAGTAGAAGCACTCCTCGGTGATCCGGGCCGCGATCTCCGACCCGAGGCCCAGGTTGCCCGGGGCCTCGTGGACGACCACGCAGCGGCCGGTGCGCCGCACCGACTCGTACGCGGCGGTCAGGTCCAGCGGGGAGAGCGTACGCAGGTCGATGACCTCCAGCTCCCGGCCGTCCTCGGCGGCGGCGGTGGCCGCGTCCAGCGCGGTGCGCACCATCGGGCCGTACGCCAGCACGGTGGCGTCGGTGCCCGGCCGGGCGACCCGGGCGGCGTGCAGCGGGTACGCGTCGGCGAGCGGGGCGTCCAGTTCGACCGGGCCCTTCTCCCAGTAGCGCCGCTTCGGCTCCAGGAACACGATCGGGTCGTCCGAGGCGATCGCCTGCTGGATCATGGTGTACGCGTCCTGCGGGTTCGCGCAGGTCACCACCTTGAGGCCGGCAGTGTGCGCGAAGTATGCCTCGGGCGACTCGGAGTGGTGCTCGACCGCACCGATGCCGCCGCCGTACGGGATCCGGATGACCATGGGGATCCGGACCTTGCCCTGCGAGCGGTAGTGCATCTTCGCCACCTGCGACACGATCTGGTCGTACGCCGGGTAGACGAAGCCGTCGAACTGGATCTCGCAGACCGGCCGGAAGCCACGGATGGCCAGGCCGACCGCGGTGCCGATGATGCCGGACTCGGCGAGCGGGGTGTCGATCACCCGCTGGTCGCCGAAGTCCTTCTGCAGGCCGTCGGTGATCCGGAAGACGCCGCCGAGCTTGCCGACGTCCTCGCCCATGATGACGACCTTCGGGTCGTTCTCCAGGGCCTTGCGCAGACCGGTGTTGAGGGCCTTGCCGAGGGTGAGCGTCTCCGTGGCCATCAGTGGGCGCTCCCCTCGAACGACTCCATGTACTTGCTGAACTGGGCCCGCTGCTCGTCGAGCTCGGGCGACCCGTTGGGGTAGACGTGGTCGAACATGGTCACCGGCTCCGGGTTGGGCATGGCGAGCACCCGCTCGCGCAGGTGCACCGACTCGGTCCGGGCCTGCTCGTCGACCTCGGTGAAGAACGACTCGTCGGCGATCTGCTGCTTGGTCAGGAACGCCTTCATCCGGGCGATCGGGTCCTTGGCCTGCCAGGCCTCGACCTCGCTGGCGATCCGGTAGCGGGTCGGGTCGTCGGAGGTGGTGTGCGCCCCCATCCGGTAGGTGTAGGCCTCGATCAGGCTCGGGCCCTGGCCGTGCCGCGCGTTGTCCAGCGCGTGCCGGGTCACCGCGTACGACGCGAGCACGTCGTTGCCGTCCACCCGGACGCCGGGGAAGCCGAAGCCGCCCGCCCGCCGGTACAGCGGGACGCGGGTCTGCCGCTCCAGCGGCTCGGAGATGGCGTACTGGTTGTTCTGGCAGAAGAAGACCAGGGGGGCGTTGAAGACGCTGGCCCAGACGAAGGACTCGTTGACGTCGCCCTGGCTGGTGGCGCCGTCGCCGAAGTAGGCGATCACCGCCTCGCCCTCGTCGCCGCCGGTCTTGCCGTCCATCGCGACGCCCATGGCGTACCCGGTCGCGTGCAGGGTCTGCGCCCCGATGACGATCGTGTACATGTTGAACTTGAACTCGTTCGGGTCCCAGCCGCCCTGGTCGACGCCGCGGAACAGGCCCAGCGGCATGATCGGGTCGATGCCCCGGCAGTAGAGGACGCCGTGCTCCCGGTAGGTCGGGAAGGCCATGTCCTGCGCGCGCAGCGCCCGGCCGGAGCCGACCTGTGCCGCCTCCTGGCCCAGCAGGCTGGCCCAGAGGCCCAGCTCGCCCTGCCGCTGGAGCGCCGTGGCCTCGGCGTCGAGCTTGCGGACCAGCACGAGGTCGCGGTAGAGCCCGCGGTACTCCTCGTCGGTGAAGTCCACCCGGTACTCGGTCCCGTCCGGGCCGAGCGCGCTCTCGATCCGCTCGCCCTCCGGCGTGAGCAGCTGTACGAGCTCCGGCTCGTCGGCCGCGGCGGCGCGCTTGGAACGGGGTGCGGCCCGCCTGCTGCGGGCGGCGGCCCCGGGGTCGCCCTTTGCCATCCGTCTCTCCCTGTCTGGTCTGCGCCGGCGCCGGGGGGTGACCCGTGCCGCGCACATCGTGCGCCCGATCCGGCTGGTGCCGGGTCGGTCCCTGGCGGCCGCGCCTAGCCCCGGTGAGGGTTGCCGCGCGGCGTGAGCCGGGGTCCGTGGTGAACCCGGCCCGGGAGCGCCGGCGCCGTTCCGCACCAGCCGCGGGGTGCGCGGAGGTGGCGGCTGCGTTGCCGTCGTGCCTGAATGATTGCAGAGGAGGTGAGCGGGCCCACAGTATGGCCTCCCCTGCCCGTGACGTTCGGTCGGGTTCGCGACGGATGAACGTTTTGTCGCCTCGGCCTCCACTGGACCGACGGACAAATTGTGTGTCGACACGCTGTGGTGCCTGGTGAACTGAGCGTGACTGGTCCAAGCTGACGGATAGTCCCGATGAGTCTTTAACGGCCTTTGCCCGTTTCGACGTTGGCACCTTCCGTCGGGTCTGTCCCGTATCGACGTACGAGGAGTGTGCCGGTGTCCGAGCCAGCAGAGGGTCCGGGTACGCCCTTCCTCGGTCGCCACCGCGGGGTCCCCGGGGCCGCCTACCGCCGGGTGGTGGGGGCGCACCGGGCGCCCGGCACCAGCGGACCCAGCCGAGGTTACCTGTTCACCGTCGCGCTGCTCGCCGGCACCGCGTCCATGCCGATCCTCGCGGCGATCAGCGCCGGCTCGGCCACCGTCGGCAACAGCGCCCTGCCGGACAGCGGCACTCCGTTCATCCCGACCCCCTCGGTCGGGCCGGTGGTGGTCCCCCTGCCCAGCGGGAGCCAGCCCGCGGTCGGACCCACCCGCACGCCCGCGGCCGGCCCTGCCGCGACCAGCCTGCCCGTGGCCGAGCCGCCGCCGGTGCCGGCCGCCCCCGCCCTGCCGGACGACTCCGATCTCGGCTCCGGGTGGCGGCCCCGGACGCCCGTACCGCCACCGCCGCCCGCCCCCGGGCCCACCCGGATCCCGCCGTTACCGTCGCCGATCCCCTCGCCGTCGGCCTCCGCGTCGGCGACGCCGGGCCCGACACCCACGGCCGAGCCGACCAGCACGTTCTCCGGTCCCGCCGGCGACCCGTCGGCCACCGCGAGTCCGTCGGCCGGCCCGAGCGCGGAGCCCGGCCCCAGCGGTTCGCCCGACGGCTCCCCGCCGCCGACCAGCGCGCCCCCGACGGGGTCGCCCACGCCGGCCCCCAGCCCCACGGCGGACCCGCGGCCCAGCCCGCCGCGCCCGAGCCATCGGCCGGTCACGCCGCGTCCGCGCGCCGGCCACGGCACCCCGCGGCCCGCGCCCGCCCCGGCGCCGCGTACCCGACCGCCGGCCACCCCACCGGTGGCGCCCAGCCCGTCCCCGCAGCCCGCGCCGGTCCCCACCGTGCCGGCAGCGCCCCCGGCCACGGACCCTCGGGCATGAGTGGCGTGTCGGACCGGTGGCGGTCGCCCGTCGCCTCCAGGTGACGGGGTGGCACGGTCAGGGTGGGCCCGGTCGGCGAGCCCGACCGGGCGGGCGCCCGCCGGTGCCGAAGGGCCCCGGCCCGGTCAGGCCGGGTCGTCGGTGAGGCGGTGCCGGTTGGCCTCGATCCAGGCGTCCAGGGCGACCGGATCGTCCGGGTCCACGCCGTCCGCCATCAGCTGGGCGACCGCCGCCGTGGCCGGGCTGCGCCGCTCGCCGGTGCTGTAGAGCCTGGCGAACTCGGGGACCATCTCCTCGATCGCCTCGTCGGTCCGGCGGATCGCCGCGGCCGGCAGTCCCCGCTGGCGGGCCGCGTACGCCGCCCAGCCGCGCAGCACCCTCGGCAGCATCGCCGCGTCGTCCATGTCCAGCACGGCCCGGCGGTGCACCCAGTCCAGCAGGAACAGCTCGGCGACCGTCGGGCTCCACCGCATCGGGTCGGCGTCGGGGAAGCTGGCCGCGTGGTCCAGCAGCAGGCCCAGGCAGAAGTGCAGCGAGGACAGCTCGGCGTCGGGCACCGCGTCCAGCCCCAGCCGGGCCGCCTCGGGCGAACCGAGGAAGCCCCGGACCAGCCGGGTCCGCTCCTCGTCGGTGGCCGGCGTGGCCTCCTCCGCGCCCGGTACGCCCGGCTGCCCCGGCAGCACCGCCAGCCGCGCGCCGACCAGCACCCGGTCGGTGGCCAGCGAGCCCTGCGCGGGTAGCTCGCCGAGCTGGTCGGTGATCGCCAGGTGACGGCTCACCTCCGCGTGCATCCGGGCCGGATCCTCGGTACGGAACCAGGTGAACTCGTCCTCGGTGCAGATCTCCCGGGCCTGCTCGACGATCCGCCCGGCGGGGCCGCCGACGAAGACGTCCTTGGTGATCCCGATGTTGTGGTCGACCAGCGCGACAAGGGCGTGCTCCGGCCCACCCTCGGCGTCGTCGTCGTACGCGAAGGTGGCCAGGTAGGAGGTCTGGTCGCCGTAGACGTCCCCGTACGCCCAGGTGCCGGTGAGGCGCACCCGGCCGAGCTGCGCGGCCCAGGCCGGGGCGTACGCGCCGGGGCGGACCCGGGCGGCACCCTCGGCGTCCGGCACCAGGGTGGCGAAGACGGCGCGGATGGTGGTCGCGGCGGCGCTGCGCCGCCGCGCGGTGGCGGCGAGGAACCCGGTCACGAATTGCCGGACGGCGGTCTCCCGGTCGGTCTCCGCGACGGCGTAGACGCTGCCCAGCAGGGCGGCGCCGAGCATCTCCGCGTCGAGGGCGGAGTCGAGCCTCGTCACGTCGCGGGCGGCGTGCAGCACCGCCTCGTAGGGGGTCTGTGGCGTGGCCATGCACCGACCCTACGCCTGCCGGCCGGCCGCGACACAGGTCAGCGCCGGGCGGCCTCGCGCAGCGCCTCCCGGGCCTCGGCGTAGCGGGCCAGCACCGTCCAGGCCGGGTTCAGCACGTACTTCTCACCCACGCTGCCCACCGAGGTGAGCAGCCGCTCCTCGGCCCGCCGCCGGGCGCGCCGGGCGGCCCACCGGATCACCGGCCGGGTCAGCGCGGCCACCAGCAGCCCGGCCAGCAGGCCGCCGAGCAGCAGCACGGTCGGCCAGGGCACCTCGCCGAGCTTCGGGTAGTCCAGGGCCGGCAGGCCGAGCGCGCGCAGCGCGTAGCCGAACGCCAGCCAGCCCAGCCCGGCCACGGCGGCCAGGGTGACCAGCCACTGCAGGGCACCCACCACCCGCCACCAGGCCGGCCGGCTCGTCATGCCCAGGTCGGTGGCGGCGACCGCGTGGTCCAGTGCGTCCGGCAGGTCGGCCAGCCGGGACCGGGCGGCGCCGGTCACCGTGGCCGGCCAGGGCGCCGGGAGGTCGGCGGCGGCGCGATCGGCCACCGCGCGGATGGCCAGGTTGAGCGCGGAGCGCTGCGCGGCGGTCGGATCGGGTACGGAGGTCGCCGCGACCAGGCTCTCCGCCGGCGCGTCCGGATCCCCGCCGGGCAGGTGCAACCGGCGCAGCGGGTCCGGCCGCAGCTTGCGCCAGCCCCGGACCAGCGGCCAGCCGGTCGCGCCCCCGGCCCGGTGCCGATACGCCGCCTCGACCGCCTCGGCCACGGTCGGCACCCCGGCCGCCCCGGCGAGGGCCGAGGTGAGCTCCCGCGCCGACGCGTCGCCCGGTCCGCTACGCGGCGGCTCCGCAGCGACCAGCGGCGCGAGCTCGTCCACCACGATGTCCACGTCCCCCGCCAGCCGGCGCAGCGCGGCCTCCCGCTCGGCGACCGTGCGCTCGAGCACGGCACGGAGGCCGTCCAGCCCGGCCGGGTCCACCGCCACCGTCGGCAGCAGCGGCACCCCGTCCAGCCCGTCGGCGTCGAGCAGCCGGCGCAGGTCGCCGAGGACCTTGGGCAGCTCGGCCGGGGGCAGCCGATCGGCCTGGTTGAGCACCACCACCGTGACGTCCTTGTGCCGGTGGAACTCGCGCAGGTAGCTGGTGTGGATCACGCGGTCGGCGTACTTCTGCGGGTCGACCACCCAGACCACCAGGTCGACCAGGCCGAGCAGCCGGTCCACCTCCAGCCGGTGGGTCCGCTGCACCGAGTCGAAGTCGGGCAGGTCCAGCAGGACCAGGCCGTGCAGGTCGGTCTCGTCTTCGGCGTCGAGGGCGCTCTCCCGCACGAACCGGTGCCGGGGCAGCACCCCGATCCAGTCCAGCAGCCGGGATGCGCCGTCCGGCGGCCCCCAGACGCAGGCGTGCGCCACCCCGGTGGTGGGCCGGCGCACCCCGACCGGCGACAGGTCCAGCCGGGCGAGGGCGTTGAACAGGCTCGACTTGCCGCTGCCGGTCGCCCCGGCCAGGGCCACCACGGTGTGGTGCCCGGAGAGGGCGAGCCGGGTCCCGGCCCGCTCGACCACGGTGTGCGCGGGGACCAGCTGGGTGTCCGGCACCAGGCCGTCCGCGGCGCCGAGGAAGCGTTGGACCGCCTGGAGGCGGGCGATCAGGGCGTCCGGATCCACCCGCTGGTCGCCCCGGAACGCCTCGCGCATCCGGCCGACGATGTTGCTCACCGGCCACCGTCCTGCTCGGCGGCGGGCAGCGTCGGCCCGTCCCCGCCGGCCAGGCCGCTGCGGTGCCGGGCCTTCTCCACCTCGACGGCGGCCCGACGCAGCGCCTCGCCGGTCTCGGCGGCCGGGCGGGCGGCGCCGGTCCGGGCGAGGAACCGGTCGGCCTCCTCGGCCAGCAGTGTGTTCACCCGGTCGAGCAGGTCCGCCCGGGCCGCGTTGGCCAGGTTCCGTACCGCCTGGTCGCCGAAGATCGCCTGGAGCACCGCCTGGGCCGCGACCGTGGTGCCGGCGCCGGTGGCGACCTCCAACCCGGTCGGGATGAAGGCGGTGGAGGCGAAGACCGCGATCATGACGGCCAGCCCGGTCGCGTTGACCGCGTACGCGGCGGTGCGGGCCACGAAGCGGCGGTCGCCGCCCTCGGCCCGGACCAGCTCCAGCACCCCGCGCTGCCAGTCGCGGACCAGCCGTTCGGCGCGGTCGCCGAAATCTTCCGGGGCGTGGGCGAACTCCGGTTCGAGCAGCGCCGCCCCGGCCGGGTGCGCCTTCCAGCCGGTGTACGCGTTCTCCGCCGCCTCGGTGGCCACCCCGCGCAGCAGCGTGACGAGCTGGGACTCGATCGCCGTACGCAGCTCGGCGGCGGGGGCGGGACGGCCGGTGACCGCGGCGACCAACCGGTCCCGCAGCCGACCGATCCGGGCCTCCAGGGTGCGGAAGAACTCGCCGGTGCCGACGAACTCCTGCCAGCGGGCCAGCACCTCGCCGCGGAGCAGCCGGCCGTCCCTGAGCCCCTGGTCGACCGTCCGCTCCGCCCCCCGGTACGCCGCCCGGACCCGCTCGTCCAGCCCGTCGGCGGCGGCCACCTGCTCGTCGGCGGCGTCGGCGAGCGCGTCCACGGTGGGGTGCAGGGCGGCGATCGCGCCGTCCAGGGTCTGCCGGACCACGGCCGAGCGGGCCTCGGCGTCCGCCGCGAGTCGGGCGAACCAGGCGCTCAACGGTGCGGTGACCTTGTCGGCGAGCAGCCCCTGCCCGTCGACCCAGGTCTCCGGCAGGACGAAGAGCGGCGCGGCGCCCAGGTCCTGCGCGGCGAGCATCTCCGACAGGTGGGCGGCGATCTCGTCGGCCGCCTCCGGGGGGACCCGGTCGAGGACCATGGCGATCGCCGTGCCCCGGGCCCGGGCGCTGCGCAGCAGCTCCCAGGGGACGGCGTCGGCGTACCGGGCGGCGGTGGTGACGAAGAGCCAGAGGTCGGCCGCGGCCAGCAGTTGCCCGGCGAGCGCCCGGTTGGCGTCGACCACCGAGTCGATGTCGGGCGCGTCGAGGAAGGCCAGTCCGGCCGGGAGCGCCGGGGCGGTGACCAGGTGCAGGGTGCCGGGCTGGTCGCTCGGCTCGTTGGTGCGGGTGAGGCCGGGCAGCAGCTCGCCCTGCCGGAACCAGGCCGAGTCGGCGGGGTTGCAGACCAGGACCGGGGAGCGGGTGGTCGGGCGAAGCACCCCGGCGGCGCTCACCCGGGCCTGGACCAGGCTGTTGACCAGCGTCGACTTGCCGGCGCCGGTGGACCCGCCGACGACCACCAGCAGCGGGGCGTCGAGCCGGGCGAGCCGGGGCAGCAGGTAGTCGTCGAGCTGGTCGGTGAGACCGGCGGCGGTCCGCCGGGCCGGCTCGGCGGAGGGCAGGGCCAGCGGGAAACGGGCCGCCCCGATCGCGGCCCGCAGGCCGGCGAGCGCGGCGGGCAGACCTTCCGCGCTGGTGGCGGGCAGGTCGTCCCGGCTGGCGGGTCCGGTGCGGGCTGCGACGGCGGGCGCGCCGGAACGGGTGGCGGGATCGCCATGCGTCGTCACCGCTAAAGCGTGCCCGACCGACGCAAGGTAAGACAACCGGACGGTAATAACGGTCAGGTTGCGTCGGGTCGACTCAACCTCGACTTGCGGTTTGCCGGCGGCATGGCACTATTGAGTCAAGTTCACTCAACTTGTGGTGCGGTCGCTGCGGGCGACCCGCCGGGCAGGCCCGTTGACCTGCTCACCGTTACGAAGCGAGGAAGCGAACATGGCACGTGCGGTCGGCATCGACCTCGGCACGACGAACTCCTGCGTCAGCGTTCTCGAGGGCGGTGAGCCCACCGTCATCGCCAACGCGGAGGGCTCGCGGACGACCCCCTCGATCGTCGCGTTCGCCCGCAACGGCGAGGTGCTCGTCGGTGAGGTCGCCAAGCGCCAGGCGGTGACCAACCCCGACCGGACCATCCGCTCGGTCAAGCGGGAGATCGGCACCAACTGGACCGTCGACATCGACGGCAAGAAGTACACCCCGCAGGAGATCTCGGCCCGCACGCTGATGAAGCTCAAGCGGGACGCCGAGGCGTACCTGGGCGAGCAGATCACCGACGCGGTGATCACCGTCCCCGCCTACTTCAACGACGGCCAGCGTCAGGCCACCAAGGAAGCCGGTGAGATCGCCGGCTTCAACGTGCTGCGGATCGTCAACGAGCCGACCGCGGCCGCCCTGGCGTACGGCCTCGACAAGGGCTCCAAGGAGCAGACCGTCCTGGTCTTCGACCTGGGTGGCGGCACCTTCGACGTCTCCCTGCTGGAGCTGGCCGAGGGCGTCATCGAGGTCAAGTCCACCAGCGGTGACAACCACCTCGGTGGCGACGACTGGGACCAGCGGATCATCGACCACCTGGTGAAGACCTTCCGCGGCGAGCACGGCATCGACCTGTCCCAGGACAAGATGGCCATGCAGCGGCTCAAGGAGGCGGCCGAGAAGGCCAAGATCGAGCTGTCCGCCGCCACCACCACCAACATCAACCTGCCGTACATCACCGCCGGTTCGGCCGGCCCGCTGCACCTCGACGTGACCCTGAGCCGCGCCGAGTTCCAGCGCATGACGCAGGACCTGCTGGACCGCTGCAAGGGCCCGTTCGAGCAGGCCGTGAAGGACGCCGGGATCAAGGTCTCGGACGTCGACCACGTCATCCTGGTCGGCGGCTCGACCCGGATGCCGGCCGTGACCGACCTGGTCAAGCAGCTCACCGGCCGCGACCCGAACAAGGGCGTCAACCCGGACGAGGTCGTCGCCGTCGGCGCCGCCCTCCAGGCCGGTGTGCTCAAGGGCGAGGTCAAGGACGTCCTGCTGCTCGACGTGACCCCGCTGAGCCTGGGCATCGAGACCAAGGGCGGCATCTTCACCAAGCTCATCGAGCGCAACACCACCATCCCGACCAAGCGCTCCGAGGTCTTCACCACGGCGGACGACAACCAGCCGTCGGTGCTGATCCAGGTGTTCCAGGGCGAGCGGGAGATCGCGGCCTACAACAAGAAGCTCGGCACCTTCGAGCTGACCGGCCTCCCGCCGGCGCCGCGCGGCGTGCCGCAGATCGAGGTCACCTTCGACATCGACGCCAACGGCATCGTCAACGTGCACGCCAAGGACCTGGGCACCGGCAAGGAGCAGAAGATGACGATCACCGGCGGCTCCTCGCTGCCGAAGGACGACATCGAGCGGATGCGCCGGGACGCCGAGGAGCACGCGGACGAGGACAAGCGCCGCCGCGACGAGGCGGAGACCCGCAACGTCGCCGAGGCGCTCCAGTGGCAGACCGAGAAGTTCCTCGCCGAGAGCGGCGACAAGCTGCCCAGCGAGAACCGCGACCAGCTCAACGAGGCCCTCGGCGAGCTGCGCAGCGCCCTCGGCGGCCAGGACATCGACAAGATCAAGGCCGCCCACGAGAAGCTGGCGCAGGTCTCCCAGCAGGCCGGTTCGCTGCTCTACTCGCAGCAGCAGGGCGAGCCGGGTGCGCCGGGCGCGGCCGGGCCGGGCGCGGGTGCGACCGGTGGCCCGCAGGCCGGCGGTGGCGACGACGTGGTCGACGCGGAGATCGTGGACGAGGACAAGAAGTGATCTTTCGTCCCGGACACGTTCTCGACCGCAGAGGGATGAGGTAGCCGCATGACGGAGAAGCCACGAGCCGCCGGCCCGAAGGCCACCGGGTCGGCGCCGGGTGGCTCCGCGGCCGCCGGGCAGGGTGCCGGCGACGAGCCGCGGGTCGTCATCCGTGACAAGCGCAAGATCGGCAAGTCGACCGAGAAGGCGTCGGCCGAGGCCGCCGCGGCGGACGCCGCCGCGGCGGACGCCGCGGCCGACGCCCCGGCCGAGGGGCTGGTCGAGGAGGCCGAGGTCGTGGTCGACGAGATCGAGGTCGAGGCCCCGGTCTCCGGCCCGCCCGTGGTCGACGCGCCCGCCGAGCCGAGCGAGGAGGCCGCCCCGGCGGCCGTGCCGGCCGGACCCGAGCTGGACGTGCTCCGGGCCGAGCTGGACGAGCGGACCCGGGACCTCCAGCGGGTGTCGGCGGAGTACGCCAACTACCGCAAGCGGGTCGACCGGGACCGCAACCTGGTCCAGGAGCAGGCGACCGGCGCGGTGCTGACCGCGCTGCTGCCGATCCTCGACGACCTGGACCGGGCCCGGGAACACGGCGACCTGGTGGGGCCGTTCGGCAGTGTCGCCGAGCAGCTCACCACCGCGCTGGGCAAGTTCGGCCTGACCCCGTTCGGCGAGCAGGGCGACCCGTTCGATCCGACCCAGCACGAGGCGGTGGCGCACCAGACCTCCGCCGACGTGACCGAGCCGACCTGCGTGCAGGTCATGCGTCGGGGTTACCAACTCGGCGAACGGCTGCTGCGGCCCGCCCTGGTCGCGGTCGCCGACCCGGAGTAGTGCCGACCCGTGACGTCCCGCCCGCCCCCACCGGGCGGGCGGGACGACCGGGGTACGTCCCGTGGAAGGGGGTGGACCGGTGAGTTCCAAGGACTGGATCGAGAAGGACTACTACGCCGTGCTGGGCGTGGAGAAGTCCGCCTCCTCGGACGAGATCAAGAAGTCGTACCGGAAGCTGGCTCGGGAGTCGCACCCGGACCACAACCCCGGTGATCCGAAGGCCGAGGAGCGGTTCAAGGCCGTCTCCGAGGCGTACGCCGTGCTCGGCGACGAGAAGAAGCGCCGCGAGTACGACGAGATGCGGTCGCTCTTCGGCTCCGGCGCGTTCCGGCGCAACGCCCGTGGCGGCGGCCAGCCGGGCGGCATGCCGTTCGACGTGTCCGACCTGTTCGGCGGCGCGGCCGGCGGCGAGGCCCGGTTCGGCGGTGCCGGCGGTGGCCTGGGCGACCTGTTCAGCTCGCTCTTCACCGGCGGGGGCGCCGGTGGCGCGGCCCGCGCGCGGGGTCCCGCGAAGGGCCGGGACGTCGAGGCCGAGGTGGCGCTCGACTTCGAGGACGCGGTACGCGGAGTCACCCTCCCGCTGACGCTGCGCGCACCCGGGGTCTGCGACACCTGCCACGGCAACGGGGCGAAGCCCGGCACCTCGCCGGTGGCCTGCCCGGTCTGCCATGGCGCCGGGGTGACCACCCGCAATCAGGGGTCGTTCAGTTTCTCCGAGCCGTGCCGAAACTGCCAGGGCGTGGGCACGGTCGTCGAGGAAAAGTGCCCCGAGTGCCACGGCACCGGCGGGGTGACCAAGACCCGGACGCTGAACGTCCGCTTCCCCGCCGGGGTGGCCGACGGCCAGCGCATCCGGCTGGCCGGCCGGGGCGAACCGGGCGAACGGGGCGGCCCGGCGGGTGACCTGTTCGTCCACGTGAAGGTCCGCCCGGACGAGCTGTTCGGGCGCACCGGGGACGACCTGACCCTGACCGTGCCGATCACGTACGCGGAGGCGGTGCTCGGCACCGACGTGCGGGTGCCGACCCTGGACGGCACGGTGACCCTGCGGGTGCCACCGGGTACGCCGAGCGGTCGGGTCCTGCGGGCCCGGGGCAAGGGCGTCGTACGCAAGGACGGCCTGGCCGGTGACCTGCTGGTCACCCTCGACGTGGTGGTGCCGGCGAAGCTGTCGGACGAGGCTAAGGCGGCGCTCGAGGCGTTCGCGGAGCAGACCCCGCCGGCCGCGCGGGAACATCTCGATGCGCGGGTGCGTCGGTTCAGTTGACCCCGGTGGGAAGGCAGCGGAGGTGAGCGGGGATGTCGCAGGAGTTCGTCGGCTCGGGTGACCCTGCCTACGAGGCCAAGGTACTGATGATCTCGGTCGCGGCGCGGATGGCGGGCATGCACCCGCAGACCCTGCGCCAGTACGACCGGCTGGGCCTGGTCCAGGCCGGTCGGGCCGCCGGCGGTGGTCGCCGGTACAGCGTCCGGGACGTGGTGCTGCTCCGCGAGGTGCAGCGGCTCAGTCAGGACGACGGCATCAACCTGGCCGGGGTCAAGCGGATCATCGGACTGGAACGGCTGCTGGAGCAGGCCCAGCAGCGGGTGGCCCGGCTGGAGGCGGAACTGGACGCCGCGTACCGCCGGATCGCCGAGATGGAGTCGCTGGGCGGCTTCTCGCGCGGCGACCTCGTACCCACCAACCGCACCTCGACCGCGCTGGTCGTGTGGCGGCCCCGCCGCACTCCCGACCGCTGACCCCGCGCCCCCGCCGCCACATCGACGCAGGCCGGCGCGTGCCCACCCGGGCACGCGTCGGCCGTCGCCTTTTCCGCACCGGGCCTCCATCGGTCCGCCGCTCGTCGGCGCCCGTCGACCGGATCCGCCGTCCACGGGTCCACCGCCCGCTGGTTGGGCCGTCCGCCGGTCCGCCGCCGGCCACGGCAGCGAGCGTCCGCCGGCGGCCTGGCGAGGCCACGCCAGCCGGTCGGTGGTTCTCGGAAAGCGGGGCGCGGGAGGGGTGGAGTGCACTAGCCTGTTAATCAGGCCCAACCGGCTCAATCCGGACGCCGAACTGGCAGGGGGAGCCATGGCGGAATCGGCGAAAAAGGTGGCGCAGCAGGCGGAGGATCGGCTGGAGAAGGTGGCCGAGAACGTCCGCGAGCGGTTCAACCGGGTCACCGAGGGTGGCTTCACGGACAAGATCAAAGAAGGGCGCTTCGCCGACCAGGTGGACCACGGCATCGACCGGGCCAGAGCGGACGAGCGGCGCAAGAAGCAGGGCGGGTCGACCTGACGATCCGTCGACGTGCGGGCCGGGACCCACGGGGGGTCCCGGCCCGTTCGCCGTTCAAGGGCGGGCCGGGACGCGGTGATCCCGCGCGAGGGGGTCCCGGCCCGTTCGCCGTTCAAGGGCAGGCCGGGACGCGGTGATCCCGCGCGGGGGCCTCAGTCCCAGGGCGGGCCGGGTCCTAGAGCCGCCGGTTCTCCCGCACCAGGCCGCCTTCGCACCAGTCGCGGTAGACGAAGAGGTCCGGTCGGGCGAGCAGCACGCGGCTGTTGTGCGCCCAGTTGCGCATCAGTTCGTCGCCGGCCCGCTCGGCCTGCTCGACCAGCTTGCGGAAGCGGCGCTTCGGGTGGGCCCGGAAGTTCGTCCGGATGCCGTCGGCCGCGTAGATGTAGAGGCAGTGCAGCGCGAACCGGCGGGCCGGGCAGGCCGTGTCCATGGCCAACTCGAAGAGCGTCTGCACCAGGTGATCACCGGCGACGAGCAGGTCCCAGTCCGGCGGCATCGAGGTCAGCGGCACCGAGTCCGGCTGGTATGCCCACGCCCGTAGCTCCGCCGGCGACGGGTCGACGGGGTTCGCAAAGCCGTGGAACGTCTCTTCCTGCACGCTCACCGGCCAACCTTCCGCTTCCGCCTGCGGGGACACCGGCCACCCGCGGACCCTGGCTGCTGGGGCGACACGGTAACGCGGTCGCGCAGGTCAGCGGTAGACCTTCCCGGAATCAATTCGGCGACCGTTCGCCGGGCCGGGCCAACCGTACGGTCGACCCGACCCGGCGAAGGTCAATCCGCCACGCCCACCGGTACGGGTCGACGGGCGGCGCTGCGTCGGCGCAGCCAGCGCTTGAACCAGGGCATGTCGGGCAGGCGGGCCAGCATCGGCCCGGTCACCACGGTGATCAGCACGTACGCCGTGGCGAGCGCGGCCAGCTTCGGTTCGACCGGGTACGCGGCGGCGACCGCGAGCCCGGCGATCACGATGGAGAACTCGCCGCGCGGGGTGAGCGCGAAGCCGGCCCGCCAGCGACCCGGCTCGGCGATCCCGGCCCGGCGGGCGGCCAGCCAGCCGGTGAGCAGCTTCGTCGCCATGGTGACCACGGCCAGCAGCAGCGCCGGCAGCAGCACCGGCGGCATGTCCAGCGGATCAGTGACCAGCCCGAAGAAGACGAAGAACACCGCGGCGAAGAGGTCCCGCAGGGGCGAGAGCAGTTCGGTCGCGTGGTGTGCCACCGGACCGGAGAGGGCGATGCCGACCAGGAACGCGCCGACCGCGGCCGAGACCTGGAGCTTGGCCGCGATGCCGGCCACCAGCAGGGTCAGGCCGAGCACGCCGAGCAGCAGCGCCTCCGGGTCCTTCGCCGACAGCGCCGTGGAGATCAGGTGCCCGTACCGGATGGCGATGGCCAGCACGGCGACCACGGTGAGCACCGCGACGGCGAGCGCGATGCCGCCCTTGACCAGGCCGACCCCGGCGAGCAGCGCGGTGACCAGCGGCAGGTAGAGGGCCATCGCCAGGTCCTCGATGACCAGCACGGAGAGGATCACCGGGGTCTCCCGGTTACCGACCCGGCCGAGGTCGCCGAGCACCTTGGCGATCACGCCGGAGGAGGAGACCCAGGTGACGCCGGCGAGCACCACGGCGGCCACCCAGCCCCAGCCGAGCAGCAGGGCGAAGGCGAAGCCGGGCAGCGCGTTGAGCACCGCGTCGATCAGGCCGGCCGGGGCCGCCGAGCGGAGGTTGCCCACCAGTTCGTTGGCGCTGTACTCCAGGCCGAGCATGACCAGCAGCAGGATGACGCCGATCTCCGCGCCGACCGCGAAGAACTCCTCGCTGGCGTTCAGCGGCAGCAGGCCGCCGTGGCCGAAGGCGAGTCCGGCGAGCAGATAGAGGGGGATGGGCGAGACGCCGACGCGACGGCTGAGCCGGCCGAGCAGGCCGAGCAGGAGCAAAAGCGCGCCGACCTCGACGAGCAGAGTCGTGGTTTCGTGCATCCGCGCCTCAGCCGTCCGGGTCTGTCTCGGCGAGGATCGCGGTCACCCCGTCGAGCCCCTGCCGGGTGCCGACCACGACCACCACGTCACCGGCGGCGAAGCGGAAGGTGGGATCGGGCGAGACGATCACCTCGCCGTCCCGCAGCACGGCCACGATGGACGCGCTGGTGCGGGTCCGCGCCTTGGTGTCACCCAGTCGCCTGTTGACGTACCGGGAGCCGGCCGGGATCGCGATCTGCTCGGTGAGCAGCCCGGCGGCCTGCTCGCGCAGCCCGGAGAGCTGGCCGAGCATCAGCGACGCGCCGAGGATGTCGGCCAGCGCCTCGGCCTCGTCGTCGGTCAGCGGTATGTCGTGCTGACAGGAGTCGGGATCGTCCGGGTCGTAGAGGACCAGGTCCCGGCGGCCATTGCGGTGGGAGACCACGCCGAGCCGGCGGCCGGATTCCGTCACCAGATCGTGACGTACGCCGATCCCCGGTAGGGCAGTCTGTTCGACACGTACTCGCACCCACGCGAGGCTACCGTGCCCGGAGGCCGGATGAAGGCGCGAAGATCGTTCCCGCTGGTCGCCCTGCTGGCGTTGTTCTCCCTCGCGGCCTGCGCGATCCTCGTCGACACCCGGCAGCCGTCGCCGGACCCGTTCTTCCCGACGACCCGGCCGCCGAGGGCCGACCAGGTCGAGGTGCGCAGCGTTCAACTCGCCGTCGCGAACGGGTACGACCGGCCGTACGTCGAGTTCGGCGACGCCGACCACGGGTATGCCCTCTTCGCCTCCTGCGGCGGGCGGCCGCCCGGGCCGGACTGTCCGGCACTGCTCCTCGCCACCGCGGACGGTGGGCGTTCCTGGCATCGGATCCCGCATCCGCGCCCGCTGGCGAGGGAGCAGCGGCTCGAGGTCACGGCGGACGTGCCGGCCCTCTTCGTGCCCGGGGAGGGCTGGTACTTCTCCCTGGACGACGGGAGCAGCTTCCAGCACGAGCGTGGTGCGGCCCTGCCCCCGGTCGTATTGGCGCTCCGCAGCCAGGTCTAGGTCGACGACCGCACCGGCCGGCTCGTCAGGTGGCACGGGGGTGTCTGGCGACCGCTGCCCGTGCAGCCGCCCCTGTCCCGTCCGCAGAGCGTGTACGGCAGCGACGGACTGGTGGTCGCGGCCTCCGTCGCCGGCGGGCGACCGGTGCTCGCCGTCTCATTCGACGCGGGCGCCCACTGGCGCCGGCCCCGGGTGGCGACCCCGGACGGGGAGATCGTCAGGATCCGGGTGGCGCCGTCGGTGCGCGGCGATGTCTGGCTGATCGGTGAGCGGCGGGATCCGGCCCGGTTTCCCGCCCTCTGGCACTACGACGGCGACTGGCGACCGGTGATGGTGGATCGCTACCCGGAGCCCTTCGTGTCGCTGGTGCCCTTCGGTGAGAGCCGAATGGCGGTGAGCGGTCCCGACGGCGGGGGTCTGGTCACCGCCCCCGACGGTCACTACGTCGACCGGGCGTGGCCGCTGCGCGGAGATCACCAGCTGAACCTCCTCTTCGACGGCACGCTGCTGGCCCGCGGACCGGAGGACGTGCTGCTGTGCGAGCGCGGTGGTGACCACTGGGTGCGGGTGGTCCTGGATCGGCGTCGCCCCTCGACGGACAATTGACCCTCCCACCCAGGAAGGCGGCCCTGCCGAGGAGGTCCGATGATCGGTCGGAAGCTTCTCCCGGTCGTCGCGGTGCTGCTGCCGGCCCTCGCTGCCTGCTCGATCGGCGACGTCCGGCGGCCGCCGCCGACCCGGGCGGCAGCGTCGCACCGCCCGGTGCCGACCGCGCCGGTGGCGCCACGGGTCGTCGACATCGACGAGGTACGCCACGTCCGGGTCGCCGTCCCGGAACGGTACGACCGCCCCTTTGTCGAGTTCGTCGACGCCGATCACGGCTACGCCCTCTTCGCCGCCTGCGACGGCCGGCCGCCCGGCCGGGGTTGCGGCGCCCACCTGTATTCGACCCTGGACGGCGGGCGCTCCTGGCAGCCGTTGCGGCACCCGCGTCCGGTAGCCGAGGACCAGCAGCTCTACGCGGCCCCCGGTGTGCTGGCGCTGCTCGCCGAGCCCTACGGCTGGTACACCTCGACCGACGGCGGTGCCAGCTTCACCCACACCACCGGGGGCGGGCTGCCGCCGGTCCTGGTGGGCGCCCGCGGTCGCTTCCAGGTCATCGAGGCGCTGGGCAAGGTCGGCGAGTGGGACGGCCAGCGGCTGCGTCCACTGGTCACCCAGCCGTCCGTATCCGGGCTGAACACCGTCGGCCTGGACGGTGATCTGCTCGTGGCGGCCGGTGCGGCCGGTGGGCGGCCGTACGCGGCGATCTCCCGGAACCATGGGCGGAACTGGCGGGCGACACCGGTGCCGGCGCCGGACGGCGAGGTGGGCGTGCTGCGGTTGACGCTCGCGCCGGACGGCGGCGTGTGGCTGGTCGGCGAGCGGCCGGACCGGACGGGCTTCCCGGCGCTCTGGCGGTTCGTGGGCCCGGCGTCGTGGGAGCGGGTCCGCGCCGACGGGCATCCCGCGAAGGCACTGTCGGTGGCGCCGATCGGCGCCGGGCTGCTCGCGGTGACGGGCCCGGGCGGGGTGGGCGTGGTGGCCGGGGGTCGTTACTACCACGTCGACTGGCCGCTGACCGCCGACCACTACCTGACGGTGCTCGCCGATGGGACGATCGCCGCCCGCGGGCCGGACGACGTCATCCTCGGGACGGGGTGGACGGCCAACCGGCGCTGGATCAAGGTGATCCTGGACGGCGACTGACCGGCTGGCCGGCGGTGCCGGGCGGGTGCCGGTGACGGGCCCGGAGGGGGCGGCCCTCGTCGTCGACGGCCGGAGTTCCCACCGGCCCGACAGCCTCGGCCCCTGCGCGTGGTGGTGGCGTCCTTCGAGCTGAGTCACTTACGCCATTAGCCCGGACGTCCAGATCAGGAAGCCGGTTCTCGGGAAGTGACGTAGATGCCTTTGCCCTGGTGGCCCTCGACCAAGCCTTCCGCTTGGAGGATCAACAGCGCCGAGCGGACCGGCTCTGCGGAGACTCCGTAGTGCGCGATCAGCTCACGCAGGGACGGCAGCTTGTCGCCGGGGGCGTACTCGCCCGAGGCGATCTTGTCTCTGATGTCCTGCGCGATCCGCTGGCGGTCGGGAACTCGGGGCATGGCGACAACTCCTGGTAGGCCCCAAGATCTTCCCACGCAAAAGACACGTCAGCCAACACTTCACGTGCTTAGCATGCTTACTCCTTGTCATTGCATGCTTTGCATTGTATGTTCCTCGTGCGGATGCCTTCGGCGGAAAGCCTGGTAGGCAAACCGGCCTCCGGTTGGCAACCGTCACGGGCACGACTGGTCACGCGCGGGACCAGTCGTGCCGCTCCCGCTGGCTCGCAGGTGCTCGGAAGAAGGGCGAACCATCGTGCGCAACCTGCTGTATCTGCTGTTCAGACGGCGTAATGCCGGTCCGGCCAATCGGCCTCCGGCCGGCCCCTACCGTTCGACGTCGTACCTCCCGTTGCGGCCCTGGCAGGTGCGGGGCCGGAACTTCGCCACCCGCCGGCGGGGTCTGGACCCGATCGAGGTTGCCGCGTTCCTCGATCGCGTCGCCGGTGACCTCGCCGCCGCACATGACGAGGTCGTTCGGAGCCGGGATGAGGCAGCGCGGATCAAGGACGCGCTCCGCGAGTGGCAGTCCCGCCAAGCCCCCACCGCGCGCGACCTGGCCCGGCACTCGTGACCGGGCGGTACGTCATCCACCTGCCGGTCCGCGCGCCGGACCTGGCTCCGGCGAAGATGATGGGTCGGACGGCGGGCCGGTCGCTGGCCTTCCTCGCCGCCGTCGACCTCGGCGGGATCACCGTCTCGACCGAGGACAACCAGTGCGTACGCCATTGGGTCTTCTGCGACCGCAAGCTCGACGGCGGCCGGCGGTGCGTCCTGCGCGCGGATCACGAGACGCCCTGCACCGCACGCCTGCCTGGGCGGCCGGGTCGGTGATGTCCTCGGCGTAGTGAGCCAGGTCACACCTGTGGAGTTGAGCGGAATAGACTCAACTCTGGTTGTGTCTCTTTGAGTGGACACGCCGATCCGGGGGAGCCCATGAACACGGAACGCCTCACCACCAAGAGCCGCGAGACCATCACCGGTGCCGTCGCGCTGGCGAACCAGCGCGGCCACGCCACCGTGGAACCCTGGCACCTGCTGCTGTCGCTGCTGGACACCGAGGGCTCGACCGCCGCCGGCCTGCTGCGCGCCGTCGGGGCCGACCCCGCCGAGCTGCGCCGGGTCGCCCAGCGCTCGGTCGACGCCCTGCCCGCCGCGCGCGGCTCCAGCATCGCCGAGCCGACCCTGGCCCGCGAGTTCGTCAACGCCATCGGCGCCGCCGAGCAGATCGCCCGGCCGCTGGGCGACGAGTACACCTCCACCGAGCACCTGCTCGCCGGCCTGGCCCGGGTGGGCGGCGCGGTCTCCGTCGCGCTGAAGAACGCCGGCGCCACCGAGGAGAACCTGGTCGCCGCCTTCCCGACCGTCCGGGGCGGGGACCGGCGGGTCACCACCGCCGACCCGGAGGAGGGCTACCAGGCCCTCTCGAAGTACGGCGTCGACCTGACCGCGAGCGCCCGCGAGGGGAAGATCGACCCGGTCATCGGCCGGGACTCGGAGATCCGCCGGGTGATCCAGGTGCTGTCCCGGCGAACCAAGAACAACCCGGTGCTGATCGGTGAGCCCGGCGTCGGCAAGACCGCCATCGTCGAGGGCCTCGCCCAGCGCATCGTCGCCGGTGACGTGCCCGAGTCGCTGCGCGACAAGAAGCTGGTCTCGCTTGACCTCGGCGCGATGGTGGCCGGCGCGCAGTACCGCGGCCAGTTCGAGGAGCGGCTGAAGTCGGTGCTGGAGGAGATCAAGAACTCCAACGGCCAGGTCATCACCTTCCTCGACGAGCTGCACACCGTCGTCGGCGCAGGCAAGGGCGAGGGCTCGATGGACGCCGGCAACATGCTCAAGCCGATGCTCGCCCGCGGCGAGCTGCGGATGGTCGGCGCGACCACGCTGGACGAGTACCGCGAGCACATCGAGAAGGACCCGGCGCTGGAGCGTCGCTTCCAGCCGGTCCTGGTCGGCGAGCCGACCATCGAGGACACCATCGGCATCCTGCGCGGCCTGAAGGAGCGCTACGAGGTGCACCACGGCGTCCGGATCACCGACGCCGCGCTGGTCGCCGCCGCCGCCCTCTCCGACCGCTACATCACCGACCGCTTCCTGCCGGACAAGGCGATCGACCTGGTCGACGAGTCGGCGTCCCGGCTCCGGATGGAGATCGACTCCCGGCCGGTCGAGGTGGACGAGATCGAGCGGGCGGTGCGCCGGCTGGAGATCGAGGAGATGGCGCTGGCCAAGGAGCCGGACGCCGCCTCCGCCGAGCGGCTGGAGCGGCTGCGTAAGGAACTGGCCGACAAGCGCGAGCAGCTCACCGTGCTCTCCGAGCGCTGGCAGCTGGAGAAGAGCCACATCACCAAGCTCTCCACCGCCAAGGAGGAGCTGGAGCGGCTGGGTGGCGAGGCTGAGCGAGCCGAGCGCGACGGCGAGCTGGAACGCGCCGCCGAGCTGCGGTACGGCCGGATCCCCGCGCTCAAGGCCGAGCTGAAGCAGGCCGAGGAGGAGCTGGCCCGGCTCCAGGCCGACGGCGCGATGCTCAAGGAGGAGGTCGGCGCCGACGACATCGCCGCCGTGGTCGCCTCCTGGACCGGCATCCCGGCCGGCCGGCTGCTCGAGGGCGAGACCGCCAAGCTGCTCCGGATGGAGGAGTCGCTGGGGGCCCGCGTGGTCGGCCAGTCCGAGGCGGTCGCCGCGGTCTCCGACGCGGTCCGCCGCGCCCGGGCCGGCGTCGCCGACCCGGACCGCCCGACCGGCAGCTTCCTCTTCCTCGGCCCGACCGGCGTCGGCAAGACGGAGCTGGCCAAGGCGCTCGCCGGGTTCCTCTTCGACGACGAGCGGGCCATGGTCCGCATCGACATGAGCGAGTACGGCGAGAAGCACTCGGTGGCCCGCCTGGTCGGTGCCCCGCCCGGCTACGTCGGCTACGAGGAGGGCGGCCAGCTCACCGAGGCGGTGCGCCGCCGGCCGTACTCGGTGATCCTGCTGGACGAGGTGGAGAAGGCCCACCCGGACGTCTTCGACGTGCTGCTCCAGGTGCTCGACGACGGCCGGCTCACCGACGGCCAGGGCCGCACCGTGGACTTCCGCAACGCGATCCTGATCCTCACCTCGAACCTGGGTTCGTCGGTGATCAGCGACCTGACGCTGGCCGAGGAGCAGCGCCGGGAGGGCGTCCTCGCGGTGGTCCGGTCGCACTTCAAGCCGGAGTTCCTCAACCGCCTCGACGACATCGTGGTGTTCGCCGCCCTCCAGGGCGAGGACCTGCGGGCCATCGTCGACATCCAGCTGGACCGGATGCGAGCCCGTCTTGCGGACCGCCGATTGGCGCTGGACATCAGCGACGCCGCCCGGGTGTGGCTCGCCGAGCACGGGTACGACCCGATCTACGGTGCCCGCCCGCTGCGCCGGCTGGTCCAGTCGGCCATCGGTGACCAGCTCGCCAAGGCGCTGCTGGCCGGCCAGATCCGCGACGGCGACACCGTCAAGGTCGACCTCTCCGACCCCAAGGAGTCCCTGACGGTCACCGCCGCCTGACCATCCCGGCCCGGCCGGAGCCCCGCACGGGCACCGGCCGGGCCGGGGTCGTTGATCAAGAAGTTCGCGTCACGGAAATCACGCCCGCCGACGCAAAGTTCTTGGTCAACAGGGTGGGCGGCGGTCGTGGTGGGCAAGAGGGAGGGCATGTTGGGGATCGGGAAGAAGGATCGGGAGCTGGAGGCGGCCGTCAAGGAGCTCGCCGGGGCGGACACCCTCGCCTTCGGCGGGGTGGGGATCGCCTCGCAGATCCTGCCGGCGACGGACGCGTACCGGCACGTCGAGCGGGCGCTGCGCGAGCATCCGGAACGCGCCCGGAAGAAGGTCGACTGGCTGCTCGCGCACGGGTCGCCGGCCGGGAAGGCGTACGCGGCGGCGCTGCTGGACACCGTGGACCGGGCGGCCGGCCGGGCGGCCTGGGAGCGGCTGCGCGACGACGACGCCGAGTTCACCACGTTCAGCGGCTGCGTCATGGGTCGCGCCACCCTCCGCGAGTACGCCACCGAACGCCTCGCCGGGGCCTGACCGTAGCTGACCGCTCACTCAGTGAGCGGGACTTCGGCGCACGTGCACCGGGTTGTTACCGTCTCCGCCGACGCACGTGGGGAGGCGGGGTCGTGGACGGAACTTTGGCGTACCTGGTGGCGGGACTGGGGTGCCTGCTCGGGGTGGCCGGCGTGGTGATCGCCGTGGTGGCGCTGAGCCGGACTCGATCCAAGCCACGCCCACAGGCCCCGAGCGACCCGTTCCGCGACCGGGACGCCGACGCGCTGCGCGGCGACCCCCGCACGCTCAAGCCCGGCGACATCGTGGAGATCCGGCAGGTGCCGTACACCGTGCGCGGCTCGGTGCATCTGGTCGAGGGCGGCTGGAGCTGGGCCGAGCACCTGCTCGACGACGCCGGCGGGGTGAAGCGCTGGCTCTCCGTCGAGGCGGACCCGGAGCTGGAGCTGGTGCTCTGGACCGGCGAGCCGTCCGCCACCGTCACCCCCGGCGCGCCGACCCTGGAGATCGCCGGCCGGCGCTACCACTGGGACGAGTCCGGCCAGGCGAAGTACACCGCCACCGAGGGCACCGGCCTCGACCCGCGCGGCACCATGCGCTACCACGACTACCAGGCGCCCGGCGGGGCCCGGCTCTCCTTCGAGGCGTACGGCGAGGCCGGCTGGGAGGTGAACCTCGGCGAGAAGCTGCACCGCGCCGAGGTGATGATCTACCCGCAGGGCGGCCCGGAGCAGGTGTCCTGAGGGTGCTGGTCGACCTGGACGCGCCGTACGTCGACACCCGCGCCGCCGACCTGAGCCTCAGCCTGGGCGGCCCGGAACGTCCGGCCCTGCACGTGCGCGAGCTGACCCTGCCCGGCGGGCTGCGGCTGCGGCTGCGCCTGCTCGGCGCCTCGCACCAGGTGGTCCTCGGCGACCTCACCGAGACCGTCGCCTGCCTGCCCGGGCGCCCGCCGCACCTGCCCGACACGCTGCACGACGAGAGCGCCGGCTACCGGTTCACCGCCACGGTGCTCCGGCCCGTCGGGGACGGCCTGCGCACCCGGGTCGCCGCGCTCCGCGCCGACCTGGCCGACGACCCGTACGCGCTGGTCGGGGTCTTCCCCGGCGACGTCGACGCGGTCACCGCGCTCTCCGTACGCCCCGACCCACCGGACGGGTCGGTGGCCTGGCGCACCTGGCACGCGTATCCGCAGACCAACGAGCTGGTCCTGACCGAGACGGTGGTGGCACTGTGACGTACCGACGCTGGTTCGTGGTGGGCGTGGCGTTCGCCGTGATCGGCGCGCTGGTCGCCGCCTTCGCCATCTTCTACGGCAACTTCTCGCCCCGCGGGTACGTGCAGGACCACTACGCCAGGGCGAGCAGCCGGGACATCGGCTCCGACGCGGTCGCGTACACCTCGAACAAGGCCCCCAGCCAGGTGTCCAAGGACCTCACCGACGCCTGGCAGCCGGCCGACCAGTACGTCGACGGCAGCGGCGTCTACCTGCGCTACGACGACGACTCGGTGGTGATCCTGCCGCTCGCCGCCGGCTCGGTGATCCTGCTGGAACGGCTGACCACCGCGTACCCGCGCTACCACTCCCGGGTGGGCAACCACTGGGGCTGGGGCCGGGGCAGCACGGTCCGCGGTGGCGGACCCGGCGCCGGCAAGTGACCTGACCTCTCCCACCTGACGAATCCTGGAGTCCCCTGTGCAGACGCTGGTCACCGATCTGCTGGTCACGCTCGCCTACGGCGTGGTCGGTGTGGCCCTGATGGCCGTCGGCTACGTCCTGGTCGACGTGGCCACCCCCGGCAAGCTCCACGAGCTGATCTGGGTCGAGCGCAACCGCAACGCGGCGCTGCTGCTCGCCTCGAACCTGGCCGGCGTGGGCACCATCGTGGTCTCCGCGATCGCCGCCAGCGCGGACGACTTCGTCCTCGGCCTGGTGGGCGCGGCCGCGTACGGCATCCTCGGCCTGGTCATCATGGCGGCGGCGTTCCTGCTGCTCGACGTGGCCACCCCGGGCAAGCTCGGGGAGATCCTGGTCGACCCGGAGCCGCACCCCGCGGTCTGGGTGTCCGCCGTGGTCCACCTCGCCACCGGCGCGATCATCGCCGCCGCGATCAGCTGATGACCGGCACGAAGCCGCCGGCGAAGCAGAAGAAGGCCACCTGGGCCATCTGGCTGGCCGTCGGCCTGGTCCTCCTCGGCTGTGTGGTGGCGGGCGCGCTCAACAACGACGGCGACAACGCCGTGCCGGCGCCCGCCACCGACGAGCGGGCCGACACCGTGGCGATCCTCCGCGACTCCTCCACCAACCAGGACATCTGCTACGGCTGGGTGCTGACGGACTACTGGGAGTACGGCGACGACGCGATCAGCGCCGGCTCGAACCTCGGCGACGGGGTGCGGGTGGCGGAGAACCCGAGCTGCCCGCGCTGGGTGCAGGTGGCGGCCAGCATCCGCTACGTCTCGGAGAGCAGCGAGAGCAACGACACGGCCCGCGTCGAGGTGACCGGTTCCCCGGACATCGACCCCGCCGACCTCTACCGGATGCAGGCCGGGCTGGCCCGGTTCGGGCTCACCGACGACGTCTTCGTCGACGACCCCGGCTGGGCCGTCACCCGGGCCGCCGTCATGCTGCCGCTGCTCGCCGTCGAGGCCGGGCTGGCCCAGCCGACCACCGCCACGCCGACCGCCGACGCGGCCGGCCCGTCGCCGCTGCCCGACGCCGGCAGCGACCTGTGGCGGGACCGCTGGGGTTCGCTCCTCGCCGCCGCCGGGATCCTGCTGTTCGGCGCGCTGCTCATCGGCGTGGGCGTGACCCGCCGCCGCTGGGCGACTGCTCCGGGTCGCGGCGCGGCGCCAGACGCGCCGAGCCGGAGTGGTCGCAAGCGCCGGGGAGTCGCGCCCGCGCAGCGCGCCGGGGCGGACCCGGTGGCCGCGCGTACCCGGGAGAAGGCGTGACCACCGACGCGCCGGCGCGGCCGCGGTGGCGGCCGGCCCGCGCGGCGGTCCTGCTCGCGGTCTTCGTCTGCGCGGCCTGCGGCCTGGTGTACGAGCTGGCGCTGGTCGCCCTCGGCAGCTACCTGATCGGCGACGCGGTCGGGCAGGCGTCGATCGTGCTCGGCGTGATGGTCTTCGCGATGGGCGTCGGCGCGCTGGTGGCGAAGCCGTTGCAGTCCCGGGCCGCGGCGGCCTTCGCGGTGATCGAGCTGACCCTCGCCCTGCTCGGCGGCCTCTCCGTGCTCGGCCTCTACGCCGCGTTCGCCTGGCTCGACCTGTACGCGCCGGCCCTGGTCGGCACCGCGTTCGTGCTCGGCCTGCTGATCGGCGCGGAGATCCCGCTGCTCATGGTGCTGCTGCAACGCATCCGCGAGCAGTCCGCCGGCAGCGCGGTGGCGGACCTCTTCGCCGCCGACTACGTGGGCGCGCTGCTCGGCGGCCTGGCCTTCCCGTTCCTGCTGATGCCGGTGTTCGGGCAGCTCAAGGGCACCCTGGTGGTGGGCGCGGTGAACGCGGTCGCCGGCCTCGCGCTGGTCGGCACGGTCTTCCGGGCCGACCTGGGCCGCGGCGCCCGGCTCGCGCTCGGCGCCGGCTCCGTCGTGGTCGCCCTCTGCCTCGGGTACGCCTGGGTCACCGCGCACGACTTCGAGGTGACCGCGCGCCAGCAGCTCTACCGGGACCCGGTGGTACACGCCGAGCGCAGCCGCTACCAGGAGATCGTGCTGACCCGGTCGGTGCGGGAGATCGGCCACGCCGACACCGACCTGCGACTGTTCCTCAACGGCGACCTCCAGTTCAGCTCGATCGACGAGTACCGCTACCACGAGTCGCTGGTGCACCCGGCCATGAACGGCCCGCACGGCGAGGTGCTGGTGCTGGGCGCCGGGGACGGGTTGGCGCTGCGGGAGATCCTCAAGTACCCGGACGTGCGTCGGGTGACCCTGGTCGACCTCGACCCGGCCGTGGTGCGGCTGGCCCGTACCGTGCCGCAGCTGCGCGAACTCAACCACCACTCGTTCGCCGACCCCCGGGTCCGGGTGCTCAACCTGGACGCGTTCGGCTGGCTGCGGACCGCCGCGGACCGCTTCGACGTGATCGTCGCCGACCTGCCCGACCCGGACGAGACCGCCACCGCCAAGCTCTACACCGTCGAGTTCTATGCGCTGATCCGCTCGGTGCTCGCCCCCGGCGGCCGGCTGGTGGTGCAGGCCGGGTCGCCGTACTTCGCGCCCAGGTCGTACTGGTCGATCGAGCACTCGATCCGGGAGGCCGGCTTCGCCACCGTGCCGTACCACGTGGACGTGCCGAGCTTCGGCGACTGGGGGTACGTGCTCGCCGCGCCGGGCGGCACCCCGCCCGCGCTGGCCCTGCCCGCGGACGCGCCGCCGCTGCGCTTCCTCACCCCGTCGGTGCTCGGCGCGGCGGCCACCTTCCCCGCCGACCGAGCCCGGCTGGACGTGCCCGCCTCCACGTTGTTGCAGCCCAGGGTGCTGGAGTACGCCCGCACGGAGTGGCGCGGCTACTAGTTTCGGGGCATGGTGCCCGGATCGCCCCGTCGCGGCGCCGCGCGGAATCCCGGGTGGCTGCGCCGGCGGCTCCCGACCCGGGCGATCGACGCGGCGTCGTACCTCCAGGCGTTCGTCCTCTCCGGGGTGGTCACCGTGCTCGCCGTGCGGGCGTACCTCAAGGCCACCGGGTATCCGCAGCTCGGCGGGGGCGGGCTGCACATCGCCCACGTGCTCTGGGGTGGCCTGCTGCTGGCCGTGGGCCTCGGCGTCGCGCTGGTCTTCCTCGGCGGCGGGCCGCGGACCGCCGGGGCGATCGTCGGTGGGATCGGCTTCGGCCTCTTCATCGACGAGGTGGGCAAGTTCGTCACCACCCGGACCGACTACTTCTACGCCCCGGCCGCCGGCATCATCTACGGAGCGTTCGCCCTACTCGTCCTGCTCACCCAGGCGGTACGCGGCCGGCTGCGGCTGACTCCGGACGAGCGGATCGCCAACGCCCTCGACATGGTGCTCGGCGGGGTGCCGGGCGGCCTCACCGACCGGCGGCGGATCGCCGTGCTGCGCCTGGTCCAGGGCACCGGCCCGACCGTCGAGGCGGCGATGGTACAACTGCTCGACGCGGTGCCCCGACGGGAACCGCCGCCGGTGCGGTTCTGGCAGCGCGCGGCGGCCCGGGCCCGCCGGCTCGCCGCCTGGATGGCCGCCCGGCGCTGGCTGGTCTGGCCGGTGGTCGTCTACCTGGTGGTGGAGCCGGTGGTCACCGTGGTCTCGGTGGCGCTCGCCGGGGTGACCGGCGAGCTGAACCAGCAGCGGGAGTGGGGCGCCGTGCTCGGCACTTCGGTGGCCGCGCTGATCACCGCCGTGCTGAGCGTGCGGGCGGCCCTGCGGCTGCGCGGGGACCGGCTCGACGCGTTCCGGCTGTTCAAGCTGGCCCTCCTGGTCGACCTGCTGTTCGGGCAGATCTTCAACTTCACGGTCAACCAGTTCGGGGCGGTCTTCGCCCTCGTCCTCGACCTCGTCCTGCTCGGCGTGGTCACCGCCGAGCACCGCCGGCTGCGCCGGGAGGCGACGGCGTACCCGCGCTGAGCGTGCGGCGGGTCCCGGGTCGCGTCCGCTGCCGATCCGCCCCGGGCTGGTTACCGTGGTCCTGCTGTCCAGGGAAGGAGAATCATGGTCGATGCCTCCGGAACACCGGCCCGTGCCCGTCCGGGCGTGGTGACGACATCCAGCTGGCTGCTCATCCTCGTCGCCGCCATCCAGGTGGTGAACCTGATCCTGACGCTCAGCACCATCGGCACGGTCCGGGACGTCCTCCGGGAGGCCTACCGGGGCACCTCGGTCGAGCAGGCGGCCGACTTCGCCTGGGTGTTCGGCCTCGTCGGGGCCGTGCTCGCCCTGCTGCTCGCGGTCGCGCTCGTGGTCCTGGCCATGCTGAACAACCGGGGACGCAACGGCGCCCGGATTACCACCTGGGTGCTGGGCGGGATCCTGATCTGCTGCTCCGGCGGCAGCCTGCTCAACAACGCCGCCGGCGGCCTGATGAACGGCGGCTCCACCAACGGTGACGTGCCGAGCGGGCAAGAGATCCAACGCCGGCTCCAGGACGCGCTGCCCGGCTGGTACGGCCCGGTCACCACGCTGCTCGGCGTGCTCGCCGTGCTCGCCCTGCTGGCGGCCCTGATCCTGCTGGCGCTACCGGCGGCCAACGAGTTCTTCCGCAAGCCGAAGCAGCCGGCCTGGGAGCCCCCGGTGCCGGGTGCCGCCTGGCCGGCGTACCCGCAGGCGCCCGGGCACCCATCCGCGCCCGGCTATCCGCCGGCCCCGGGCTACCCGCCGGCCCCCGGCCAGCCGGGTCAGCCGGGCCAGCCGGGTCAGCGCTCAGCGTCGGGCGAGGGCGGTGCGCCGGGGCCGGCGGAGCGGCCCGGTCCGCCGCCCGGGTCCGGCGAGCATCGCGAACCCGAGCCGCCACCCGGAAGCTGACTCCCCGGATAAGAGCGACGCCGACGATCCCTCCGAGTAGGTTGCAAGCCGACGCCTACCGGAGGGACTCGTCGTGTCGTACCCCGTTCAGGCCGCGTCCCGCCGACCGGGGGCGGTGGTCTCGGCGGCGGTGGTGCTGCTGCTGATGGCGGCCGGCGCCGTCGTGTACGCGGTCACCGGCTTGGCCGTGCTCGGCGGCACGGTGAGCCGGTTCCGCGACGCGGCGAGCGCCGGCGGGGCCGGGCAGCGCGAGATCGACGAGGTGGTGTCGGTGCTGCGCGGCACCACGGCACTGTCGGCCGTGGTCGGTGTGGTGACCGGACTGGTGCTGGTCGGGCTCGCGCTCGGCCTGCTCTCCGGTCGCCCCGGCGCCCGGGTGGGCACCTGGGTGGTTGCCGGCCTCGGCCTGTTCTGCGGTTGCTGCGGGCTGGCGGTGGTGGTCGGCCAGCGCGCCGCGCCGTTGCAGGTGAGCGCCGACGGGCGGGCAACGGCCGAGTTGTTCGGCCGGCTCGGCGACGCGTACCCGGGCTGGTGGATCCCGGTGAACGCCGCCGTCGCGGTGGCGCAGGTCCTCGGCTACCTGGTGGTCGCGGCGCTGCTGCTCTCCCCGGCGGCCGGCGCCTTCCTCCGCCGCCGCCCCGCCCCCACCGGCCCGCCGTCCGCGCCGCCGGCTCCCGGTTACGGCCCGGCGTCGGCACCACCGGCTCCCGGTTACGGCCCGGCGCCGGCTTCGGGTTACGGCCCACCACCCGTGGCCGGATACCCCGCGTCGGCGCCACCCGCTCCCGGGTACGGCCCGGCGTCCGCGCCGCCCACCCCTGGTCCGGCCGCCCCGACGTCCGGCCCCGCGTCCCCCTGGGCGTCGCCGGGTCCGGCCACACCGATGCCTCCGCCCGGGACACAGCCGGCCCCGCCACCCACCCCGCCGTCCGGCCCGACCCCGCCCCCCGAGGACCGCACGTGACCGACGTACCCCCCTCCCCGCTCCGCGCCCTGATCACCGGGGCCAGCCTGGGCATCGGTGAGGCGTTCGCCCGCCGGCTGGCCGCCGACGGGTGGGACCTGGTTCTGGTGGCCCGGGACGCCGGCCGGCTGGACGACCGTGCCGCCGAGCTGACCGGCCGGTACGGCCGCCAGGTCGAGACCATCTCCGCCGATCTGTCCACCGACGACGGCTGTGCCGCGGTGGAGCGCCGGCTGGTCGCCGGGCCTCCGGTCGACCTGCTGGTGAACAACGCCGGGATCAGCCTCAACACCTCGTTCGTCCGGTCGGCCGTCGAGGACGAGGCCCGGCTGCTCCGGCTGAATGTGCTGGCGGTGCTGCGGCTGACCCATGCGGCGCTCGGACCGATGATCGAGCGTGGCAGCGGGACAGTGATAAATGTCTCTTCGGTTGCCGGGTTCGGTGTGCCCATGCCGGGTTCGACGTACTCGGCCAGCAAGGCCTGGGTGACAAATTTCAGTGAATCGATCGGCCTTTCGGTCGCCCCGCTCGGCGTGCGGGTGATGGCGCTCTGCCCCGGCTACACCCGGACCGGTTACCACGAGCGGGCCGGCATCGACATGTCCCGTACCCCGCGCCGGCTCTGGCTGCGGGCCGACGACGTGGTCGCCGAAGCGCTCCGTGACCTGCGAAAAGGCAAGCTGGTCAGCGTGCCGGACTGGAAGTACAAGCTCGCCGTCGCGGGCCTGCGGCACGCGCCGCGCCGGCTGCTGCGGGGCTTCTCGCGGGACACCCGGGGGCGGGTGACGCGGGACGGGGACTGACCGGAGGCCCACCCGGCGGGCGTCCCGTCGGCGGGATCGGCGTCCTTCGGTGCCGGGGCGCGGTCGCACACCGTAGTCGCCGATCGCCACCCGTCGGTCGCCCGCAGGGTTGACCCGGGCGGACCCGAGAGACGGCTCCCAGACTTGCGCAGTACCCTCTATCGCCATGGGGCACCGCGACGACCTGCGTAAATTCATCACTGAGCTGGCTGTGGTCCATGGCCGCGTGGTGCTCTCGTCGGGCCGTGAGGCGGACTGGTACGTCGATCTGCGTCGCGTCACGCTCCATCACCGGGCGGCACCGTCGGTCGGTCGGGTGATGTGCGACCTCACCGCCGACTGGGAGTACGACGCCGTCGGCGGCCTGACCCTCGGGGCCGATCCGGTCGCCACCGCGATGCTGCACGCGTCCTCGGAGACCGACCGGCCGCTGGACGCGTTCGTGGTGCGCAAGGCGGGCAAGGCGCACGGCCTCCAGCGGCGCATCGAGGGCCCGGACGTCGCCGGGCGGCGAGTGCTCGCGGTGGAGGACACCTCGACGACCGGCGGCAGTGTGTTGACCGCTGTCGAGGCGTTGCGTGAGGCCGGGGCCGAGGTGGTGGGTGTGGCGGTTATTGTTGATCGAGGCGCCGGCGACGCGGTGCGAGCCGCCGGATTGCCGTATCGGGCGGCCTATACGTTGGCTGACCTCGGCCTTGTGGCGTAAAAGTTTGCCGATTCGGATCTGCTGATATGCAGGCGGATCGATGCTGCTGGTGGAAGGATGGAATACGTGGGAACTGCGTTGGCTGAAATGACCATGCCTCAGATCTCGCCGCTTGCCGGCGAGCCGATCGAACGTGCCGATGCCGAGCGTCTCGCCGGGGTCCTCAAGGCCCTCGCCGACCCCGCCCGGCTGCGGCTGCTCAGCCTGATCCAGTCGGCGCCCGAGGGTGAGGCGTGCGTGTGTGACCTCACCGCGCCGCTCGGCCTCTCGCAGCCGACGGTCAGCCACCACCTGCGCATCCTCACCGAGGCCGGCTTGCTGGAGCGGGAGAAGCGCGGTGTCTGGGCGTACTACCGGCTGGTGCCGACCGCGATCGCCACGATCGCGGATCTGCTCACCCCGCCGCGCAAGCGGGCCACCAAGAAGGCCCGCTGAAAATAGACGTGCCCGCCCGGGTCGATTGGCCGCCAGCCGATTCCGGACGGCCGTGGACCGTCTCGACCGAGCGGGGTGCCGGGTGGCGTGCCAGGGGTGGCGCCACCATCGGACGGTGACGGCTGCCCGTCATCCGTACCACGCGCAGGCCGACAGGTCGACGATGGCCGGCCCCCGTGAGGGGACCGGCCATCGGCGTGTCCGGGGTCAGCGGCGGTGCTGCCCGCCGTGGCCGTGCCGGTGGTCGTCGCCCTCGATCGTGTCCCGTACCGCCTCGACCGCGCCGGCCGCGCTGGCCGCCGCGACCATCGCGGCCGCCTCGCCGCGCTTGCGCGCCCGCCGGTCGCGGAGGAACTCGAAGAAGATCGGCAGCACCGAGATCAGGATGATCAGCGCCACCACCGGCAGGATGTACCGGTCGATCTTGTCGCCGATCGCGTTGTAGATCTGGTCGGCCAGCAGGTAGCCGACCAGCAGGATGCCGTCCACCCAGAGGAACGCCCCGACCACGTTCCAGATGAAGAACTGGCGGGCCGGCATGCCGAGCACGCCGGCCACCGGGTTGAGGAAGGTCCGCACGATCGGGATGAACCGGGCCAGCACCACGGCCTTCGCCGGGCCGAACTTCTGGAAGTAGTACTCGGCCTTCTCCACGTACTCCCGCTTGAACAGGCGGGAGTTGGGCTTGTCGAACATCCGCCGGCCGTACCGGGCACCGAGCCAGTGACCGAGCTGGGCCCCGGCGATCGCGCAGAGCGGGCCGCCGATCAGCAGCCCGGCCAGGGACAGCCGGGTGCCGGCCCCGAAGATCGCGTCGGCCACCGGTGAGGCGGCCACCCCGGCCAGGAAGAGCAGCGAGTCGCCCGGGAAGAAGAAGCCGACCAGCAGACCGGTCTCGGCGAAGAGGATCGCCCAGACGCCGATCATCCCGAAGGTGTGGATCAGGTCCTTCGGGTCGAGCGGGTTCAGAGCGACGCTCTCGGAGATCATCCGGGTCTTCTCAGCTGTGTCCACGGCCACAAAGGGTACCCGGAGCCGCGCGCGCCTCACGTCGGACCGCCCACCGACCAACGCTGGAAGCCGCACTTTCACGGAAAGAGTGGCCATGCGGCGACGAACAGCCACTCTTTCCGCGAATTTGCGCGCTCGCCAGGGGGCTACAGGCGCGGGTCGACCGGTTCCGACTCGCACGCGAGGATCGCGAAGACCAGCTCGTGGCGGCGCCAGAGCGGGGCGTCCCCGGCCAGCGCGTCCAGGGCGGCCAGGCCGAGCCCGTGCTCGTGCAGGGCCAGGCCACGCTTGCGGCCCAGCGAGCGCTTGCGCAGCGCGGCGAGCTGACCCGGCTCGGTGTACCCGGGACCGTAGATGATCCGCAGGTACTCCCGGCCCCGGCACTTGATCCCCGGCTGGAGCAGCGATCCCTTCGGCGAGCGGGCGGCCAGGCCGGCGTACGGCTTCACCACCATGCCCTCGCCGCCGGCCGCGGTCAGCGCCAGCCACCAGTCGGTCGCCGCCGCCACCGCCGCCGGATCGGTCAGGTCGACCACCTGCCGCCGGGTCGGGGTGAAGAACTCCGGGTCGGCCGCGCAGAGCCGGTCGGCCAGGGCCAGGTGCCACCCGTGGTCGCGGTCCGCGTAGCTCACCCCGGCCCCGGCCAGCACCGCGAACGGCGCCAGGGTCACCCCGCGCAGCCCGTCGGTCGGCCCGACGTACGCCCGGTACGCCGCCGAGTATGCCTCGACCTCGGCGCCCCGGTCGGCCATCCGGCCCCGCAGCTCTGCCACGGGCAGGCCCCGGCCGGTGGCGGCGTCCAGCGTGGCGAGCACCGCCGGCAGGGCGGCCCGGCCCGCCGCGCCGACCCCGGCGTACTGCTCGCGGATCAGGCTGCCCGCCTTCGCCGACCAGGGCAGCAGCTCGCAGTCGAGCAGCAGCCAGTCGGTGTCCAGCTCGGCCCAGAGACCGGCCGCGGTGACCGCGGCGCGGACCCGGGCCAGCAGCTCGTCGTCGAGCGGTGGCCCGAAGAACGGCCGGCCGGTACGGGTGTGCACCGCCCCGCCCGCGAACCGCCCCGGCTCCCGCTCCACCAGCACCACGGCCCGCGAGCCCATGTGCTTCTCCTCGCACACCACCCGGCCGACGCCGGCCGCGCGGTAGTCGGCGAACGCCTGCTCCGGGTGCTCCAGGAACCCGTCGACGGTCGACGTCGAGCAGGGCGCCATGGTCGGCGGCAGCCAGACCAGCCGGCCCGGGTCGAGCGCGTAGCGGCTCATCACCTCCAGCGCGGCGGCGGCGTTCTCGGCCGGCACGGTCAGCGTCCCGTACGGGTGGCTGAGGTGCCGCCGCCCGGTGACGTCGGCCAGGTCCAGCACGGTGTCCGGACGGGCCGGTTCCGGCGCGACCAACGGCCGGGCCGGGGCGTACCACTCCTTGATCGCCGGGACGGAGACCAGTTCCTTCTCCGGGTAGCGCAGCGCGGTCAGCCGGCCACCGAAGACGCAGCCGGTGTCGACGCAGATGGTGTTGTTCACCCACTCCGGCTCCGGCGTCGGCGTGTGCCCGTACACGACCATGGCCGAGCCCCGGTAGTCGCGCGCCCACGGGTAGCGGACCGGCAGGCCGTACTCGTCGGTCTCGCCGGTGGTCTCCCCGTAGAGCGCGAACGACCGCACCCGGCCGGACGTCCGGCCGTGGTAGGCCTCCTTCAGCCCGGCGTGCGCCACCACCAGCCGGCCGCCGTCCAGCACGTAGTGGCTGACCAGGCCGTCGATGAAGGTCGCCGTGTCGGCCACGAAGCTCGCCGGCTCCGCCGCCAGCTGGGCCATCGTCTCGGCCAGGCCGTGGGTGAGCCGCACGTCCCGGCCGCGCAGCTTGCGCAGCAGCTTCTGCTCGTGGTTGCCCGGCACGCAGATCGCGTGGCCGGCCGCCACCATGCCCATCACCAGGCGGAGCACGCCGGGCGAATCCGGGCCGCGGTCCACCAGGTCACCCACGAAGACCGCGGTACGCCCGGCCGGCGGCACCGCGTCCACCAGCCGGCCCGCGTCGTCGCGGTGCAGGGCGTAGCCCAGCCGGACCAGCAGCGCCTCCAGCTCCTCGCGGCAGCCGTGCACGTCACCGACGATGTCGAACGGCCCGGTCAGCTCGCGCCGGTCGTTGAACAGCTTCTCGTAGCGGATCTCCGCGGCGTCGATCTCCTCGGTCCCGCGCAGCACGTGCACCTTGCGGAAGCCCTCCCGGGCCAGCCGCCCGTACGACTGCCGCAGGTCACGCTGCATCCGGGCGAGCACCGCCCGGCCGTGGGTGCGGTCAGCCCGGGTCTGCGTACGCTCCCAGGCCAGCGCCTCCGGCACGTCCAGCACGATCGCCACCGGCAGCACGTCGTGCTCGCGGGCCACCTTGACCAGGGCGGCCCGGGCGTGCGGCTGGAGGTTGGTCGCGTCGACCACGGTGAGCCGGCCCCGGCGCAGCCGGATCCCGGCGACGTGGTGCAGCGCGTCGAACGCGTCGCCGGAGGCGGCCTGGTCGTTCTCGTCGTCGGCCACCATGCCGCGGAACGCGTCCGAGGAGAGCACCTGGCTGGGCCGGAAGTGCCGGCGGGCGAAGGTGGACTTGCCGGAGCCGGAGACGCCGACCAGCACCACCAGGGCGAGCTCGGGAATGTCCAGGGTGGTCATGCGCTGATCTCCTCCTTCCGGTTCAGCACCGCGATCTGCGTCGGACTTCCTACCTCGGGGTCTTCGTCGCCGACGCCGGCGATCGTGGCGAGGTAGCCGTGGGTGGCCGCCACCCGCTCCACCCAGGCCGCGAACTCGGCCCGGGTCCACTCGAACCGGTGGTCGGCGTGCCGGAACCGGCCCGCGCCCAGCCCCTCGTAGCGCACGTTGTACTCGACGTTCGGAGTGGTCACCACCACCGTGCCGGGCCGGGCGTGCCCGAACACGGCGTCCTCCAGCGCCGGCAGTCGAGGTGGGTCGAGATGCTCGATCACCTCCATCAGCGCCGCCGCGTCGTAGCCGCGCAGCCGGTCGTCCCGGTAGGTCAGCGCCGACTGCCACAGCCTGATCCGGTCCCGCTGCCGTTCCGGCAGCCGGTCCAGGCGCAGCCGCCGGGCGGCCAGGGTGAGCGCCTGGCTGGACACGTCGGTGCCGACGACCTCGGTGAACCGCCGGTCGGCGACCAGCGCGGTGAGCAGGGCGCCGCCGCCGCAGCCCAGGTCCAGCACCCGGGACGCGCCGCTGTCCCGCAGCGCGGCCAGCACCGCCTCGCGCCGTCGTACGGCCAGCGAGGCGCGGGGTGCCTCGGCCGGTTCCTCGCTCTCGACGCTGTCGTCGGCGGGCGGCTCGTCGGCCAGCCGCAGCTCGGCCAGGCGGGCCAGCGCCTCGCCGGCCAGGGCGCGGCGGTGCGCCAGGTAGCGGCGGGTGATCAGGCTCCGTTCCGGGTGGTCGGCCAGCCAGCCGGCGCCGGCCCGGAGCAGCTTGTCCACCTCGTCCGGCGCCACCCAGTAGTGCTTGGCGTCGTCCAGCACCGGCAGCAGCACGTACAGGTGGTTGAGGGCGTCGGCGAGCCGCAGCGTGCCGGTCAACGTCAGGTCGACGTACCGGCTGTCGCCCCACGCCGGGTACGCCTCGTCGAGCGGGATCGGGGTGGCGGACACCGTCCAGCCCAGCGGGGCGAAGACCCGTACGGCCAGGTCGACGCCGCCCCGGCAGCGCAGCACCGGCACCCGTACCGCCAGCGGGATGGCGGCGGCGGCCAGCTCGGGCCGGTCCCGGGACTCGCCGCGCAGCGCCGAGCGGAAGACCTTGGCCAGGGCCGAGGAGAGCAGGCTGGACGCGGCGTACGGGCGGTCGTTGACGTACTGGCCGAGGGTGAAGCTGTCCGGGGTGGCCGCCGACTTCCGACCCCGCCCACGACCGCCGCCGAGCTTGAGCGGGTCCACCTCGACCAGCAACGCCGCGGTGCACCGCTGCTCGTCCGCCTCGGGGTAGAGCACGTGCGCGGTGCCGGCGGGCAGGTCGAAGCTCTGCACGCGGTCCGGGTGCTTGACGAGGAGGTGGCCGAGGTCGGTCGCCGGGCGGTGGGTCGTGGTGAGGGTCAGCAGCACCCGTCGATGGTGGCAGCTCCTTCGATCTTGCGTCGTCCCGTTTTCCCCGGTACGTACGACGATGCCCCGCCGACCTCGGGTCGGCGGGGCATCAGTGCTGTCGTACGGGTCAGGCCACGAAGCGGGTCCGGCGGCGGCGGGCCACCGCGTAGCCGCCGACGCCGGCGGCGAGCAGCAGCGCGCCGATCCCGGCGATCAGGCCGGTGGAGGAGCCGGTGATCGGCAGGGTGCCGCCACCACCCTGGCCACCGTGACCGGTCGCGTTGACGACAATCTTGGCGAGGTCGTTGGCCGGCTTCAGGTCGTCCTTGAAGCCGCCCTCGCACTTGCACTCGACGTTGACCTGCACACTGCCGGTCGCGTTCGGCACGACCTTGTCGATCCGGAGGCGGAACGGCAGGCCCACCGTCTGGCCGGCGATGAGGACGGGGCCCGGGAAGCAGCGGTACTTGGCCGCCCCCGGCTTGCCCGCGTCGTCGAAGTTCGCACCGTCACCCTTGAACGGGGCGCAGTTCCACGGCACGTCGACCGCGGTGGTGCCGGTGGGGACGGTGATGTCGATGATCGTCGCGTCGGCGCCGGAGCGGCTGTGGTCCAGCGTGGCCGGACCGTTGTTGCGCACGCCGAGATCCGCGCGGACCTCCGCACCCTTCTTGCCGCTCAGTTCGGCTCCGACCGCCGCGAGGTCGGCACCGCGCTTCCCGAGCACGTGCACGGTCAGGCCGGAGAAGTTGTTCGTGGGGTCGACGTCGGTCTGGGCGGCCCGGTTGCGGGTGGCCTTGCCGAGCGTCAGCTTCGCCCCGGTGCCCCGCGTCGCGGTCTTGATGCCGGCCTTCTCGGCGGCGCCGATCAGGTCCTCGAAGTCACCCGGAGTGATGAACTGGGTGTACGCATGGGCCGTGCCCGGCGCGTAGGTGTCCGGCCGGAGGGAGTAGTGGAAATCGGTGGAGCGGGTCTCACCGGCCGCGATCTCCTCGTCGAACTCGCAGGCGATGAGGATGTCTTGGAAGTAGTAGCAGTTGCTCCACCGGTCGGCCGGGGTGATCGCCCAGTCCTGGTCGAACAGGGCCACGACGCCCTTGGCGGTGGTCCCGCCGACGTTGCTCACCGTGACCGGTGCCGAGAAGTTGCCGTAGTTCTTCGCGATGTCGACGCTGAGCTCGGTGTCCGGACCGCCCGCCAGGTCGACGCCCTCACCGACGCGGATCTGGGACGTCCAGGTCGCCCGGTCGGTGTCACCCGTCTGGACGGTGATCTTCAGGTCGCCCTTGTCGTCGAGCTTGGCGGCGTCGGTCGGCGCGATCTTCACCCGGGTCGGGAAGCCGCCGAAATACGGGTCCACGACGACGTCGAAGTGCTCTCGGCAGACGAGGACACCCGCCTCCGGGGCGGTGCAGTCGTCGCTGTCGTTCTCGCCGGTGAGCGTGACCTTATCGGCCAGCGTGCGGTAGTCGTACCGGATCGCGACGTCGCGCAGGACCGTGCTTTCCTCGGCGTAGAGGACCGCGGACTTCACCACGCCGTCGGTGCCGACGGCGACGGTGGTGTCCGGGAAGAACGCGAAGATCCGGGGGGTGGTCTCGGCGGCGGCCGGGCTGGCGGAGGCGGCGACGAACGCGCCTACGACACCGAGCCCGGCGAGCCAGCGCCGAGTCGAGGGATTGAGCTTCAAGGGGGTCCTCCCGTGGAAAGTGCCAGGTGCGGCCCGTGGAGCTTAGAGATCCCTTAAGTCGCCGCGCTGCCCCCCGCCGACGCGGAGCGCGGATATTGACCGATCGGCTGACCGGCCATGCCGCAACGGCGGTGCGGGGCCTGATGAAAGACGGCACCCCGCCGGCCCGGGAAGGGGCCGGCGGGGCGCCGGTGGTGTCGTGCGGATCAGGCCACGAAGCGGGTCTTCCGGCGGCGGGCCACCGCGTAGCCGCCGACGCCGGCGGCGAGCAGCAGGGCGCCGATCCCGGCGATCAGGCCGGTGGCGGAACCGGTGATCGGCAGGGTGCCTCCGCCGCCACCACCCTGGCCGCCGTCGCCGTTACCGCCGTCGCCGGTCGGGTTGATCACGATCGCAGCGCTGTCGTTCTTGCTGTTCGGGTCGCCGGCCAGCTTGACGGCGACCGCACCGGAGGCGTTCGGCACGACCTTGTCGATGCGCAGGGCGAACTCGTAGGTGTACTTCACGCCCTTCGGGGTCTCGCTCGCCGTGCAGGCGTACTGCTTGGCGCCCGGCTCACCCCAGTTGCCGTTCCACTCGTCCCAGTCCTCGTCGGTGGTGTACGGCTGGCAGTCGCCAGCCACGTCGACGGCCGTGGTGCCCTCGGGGATGGTCACCCGGAACAGCGGTCCGGGCTGGTACTCGAGCAGCGCCGGGCCGAGGTTCGTGAAGCTCGGGACGACCCGGACGACGTCGCCCTTCTTGCCGCTGGCCTTCGCACCCGCCACGGCCAGGTCCGCCGGGTGGTCACCGGTCACCGACACGGTGATCTGGGTCCAGTTGTTCAGCGTGTCGGGGTCGGTCTGCGGCGCCTGGGACTTCGCGCCGGTCTTCTCGACCAGGCGCAGCTCGGCACCGGTGCCCGGGTCGCCGGTCGCCCAGTCCTTGCTGAGCAGCGTCCAGTCGTCCTTGGTCCACCAGTTCGTGATGGCACCGAGGTGGGCGCCGGTGCGGGCGTCCTTGTGGACCCGGACCGGCAGGGGGGTCTCGAGCTGGTACGTCTTGCCCGGCTCCAGGTCCTGGTCGAAAGTGCAGACGGTCGCGCCGTATTCGATGATGCGGCAGTTGGCGAAGTCACCGGCGTACTCCGCCAGGTAGTCCGAGCCGAAGATCATGACCGCTCCGTGGCTGGTCGTCTCGGAACCGTTGCGGACCACGGGCTGGATGCCGACCTTGGCACCCGGGGCGCCACTGACCGTGAGTTCCGGGTCGGACTGCAGGTCGACGGCCTCGGCCATGGTGACAGTCATCTTGGCGGAGGCCGTCTTGCCGCCGCTGGTGACGGAGAAGGTGATGTCGCCCGTCTCGCCGGGCGTGGCCTTGTCCTTGCCGCTGATCTGGAAGCCCAGGTCCGGCTGGAAACCCTCGGGGAGGTCGGCCTCGCAGTGCAGCTTCGTCTCCGAGAGGTCGCACGTCCAGTCGTCGCCCATGCCGGGCGGCTCCATCACGGCGAAGTCGCTGATGCCCGTGAGGTCGGCTTCCAGCGTGGTGTGGCCGAAGTTCGACTCCTGCTCCGAATCGCCCGGCATGGCGAACACGTAGCCGTAGACGATGTGCCCGGGGGCGACGAGCAGGTCCTGCGTGTAGAGCTTGAAGGGGGCGTCGGCGGCGACGGCGGGGGCGGCGGAGGCGGCGACGAACGCGCCTGCGACGCCGACTCCGGCCAGCCAGCGCCGAGTCAGGGGGCTGAGCTTCAAGGGGGTCCTCCGGTGGGAATGCCAGGTGCGGCCCGTGGAGCTTAAAGATCCCCTAAGCAGCCCCGCCGCCCCGGACCGCCCGCAAGAGCGGATATTGACCGAACGGATGAGCGACGGCGTCGCAATGTTCCGCCCGGCCGTACCCGTCAACAGGGCGGGACACCGGGAGGTGCAGTGACGTACGAGGAGTTCGCCGACGCGCGGCTGAGCACCCTGCTGCGGTACGCGGTCATGCTGACCGGCGATCCGCACCAGGCGCAGGACCTGGTGCAGGAGACCATGGTCCGGGTCCAGTTGAACTGGCGGCGGGTGGCCCGCAGCGACGCCCCGGAGCGGTACGTCCGCCGGATGCTCACCAACCAGTTCATCGACTGGCGACGGGGCTCGTGGGCGCGCCGGGTGCTGCTGCGCGGCGAGCCGGACGAGGCGGTGCCGGTACCGACCGACCACGCGCAGTCCGCCGTGGACCGTGACCAGGTCTGGTCCTGGCTGTCCCGGCTGCCCCGACGGCAGCGCGCCACGCTGGTGCTCCGCTACTACGAGGACCTGCCCGACGCGGAGATCGCCGAGATCCTCGGCTGCGCCGTCGGCACCGTGCGGTCCTGCATCTCCCGGGCGCTGGCCACCCTCCGAGCCGAGTACGTGGAGGTTCACTCATGATCGAGGACGACCTGCGGGCCGCCTTCGCGCGGCACGAGGCGCTAACCCCGCCGACCGCCCCGCTCCGCGCCGCCATCGACCGGACCGTGGTCCGCCGCCGGCGTCGCCGCCTGCGGCTCCGCCTCGCCGGTACCGCGATGGCGGTCGTCGCCGCCGCCCTGACCGGATTCACGGCGATGGCGCCGCGCCAGCCGGAGAGCGCGCACCTGCTCGGTGCGTCGGCCTCGCCGGCACCGACCGGAGCGCTGAACGTGCTGCTCGTCGGCGTCGACGGGAACGCCGACCGGAGCGCCCGGTTCGCCGACTCGGTCCTGCTGGTGCACGTCCCGGCCGACCGCAGCCGGCTCTATCTGGTCTCGCTTCCGCGCTATCTGGAGGTCACCGTCCCCGGCAAGGGCAAGCAACGGCTCAACGCGGCGTTCTCGTTCGGCGCCGGAGGGCCGCAACCGGACCTCGGCCGGGGCTACCGGGCCATCCGGGACGCGGTGGCGGACGCCCTCGGCGTACGGATCGACGCCGGCGGGGCGCTCACCTACCCGGCGGTGCGCAAGCTCACCGACGCCGTCGGCGGTGTACAGGTCTGCCTACCGCAGCGGGTCCGCTCGGTGCACACCGACCGGGTCTTCCCGGCCGGCTGCCAGCAGCTCGACGGCACCGCCTCGGTGGACCTGCTCCGCCAGCGGGCCCACCTGCCCGACGGCGTCCTCGACCGGGACCGCAACGCCGAGCGGTACGCGGCCGGCCTGCTCCACCGACTCCAGGATCGGGACACCTTCACCAACCCGCTCGTGCTCGACCAGTTGCTCCGGCACCTCAGCTCCGGGCTGGTCGCCGACACCGGCGACACCGCCCTGGCGACGCTGGGCTCGGTGGCGGCGAAGGCCGCGCACGCCGAGCCGGTCGGCGTCGTCCCGCCGGGCCTGCACGTGGAGAAGCAGGGGAGCTTCACCTTCCGGCTCGATCCCGCCCTCGGGCCGAGCTTCCTGACCGCGCTGCGGGACGACCGGCTCGGTGAGTGGGCCGCCGCCCACCCGGACCAGATCACCCCGTTGCGCTGACCCGGGGAGGGGCGGGAAGCGCCCCTCCCCGGCACGTCAGCGGTAGTCGTCCTCGTCGGCGGCGACCACCCGGGCCTGCTCCATCGCGTCCCAGTCGCCGACCTCCAGGCCGCGGTGCGGCTCACCGTCGCCGTCGTCCGGGGCCACCACCACGGCCTGCTCGACCGCGTCGGCCGGTTCCGCCTCCAGGTCCCGCTCCTCCGGAGCGAGGTGGTCGCTCGGGGCGAAGTCCTCGTCGGGCTGACCCATCGTCCCTCCCTGGATCTCGGTGCGGACAGTTACCACCACACCGTACGGCCTGGTGCCGGGCACCGCTCGGCGCCGGCCGATCCGGCGGGGCGGTCCGCCGCGGGACCGCGGCGCGGCGGAGTCGGCGGATTGTCCCGCCGGGCACCGTGCCCGGTGCGAGGATGACGAGGTGGGCTTCCTGATCCGACTGGTGATCACGGCGATCGCGTTGTGGATCACCACGCTGATCGTGCCCGGCGTGGCGGTGACCGGCCGGAACGGGGCGAACACCGCGCTCACCCTGCTCGGGGTGGCGCTCATCTTCGGTGTGGTCAACGCGGTGCTCAAGCCGGTCATCAAGGTGTTCGGCTGTGTGTTCTACCTGCTCACGCTCGGCCTGTTCGCGCTCGTGGTCAACGCCCTGCTGTTCCTGCTCACCGATTGGATCGCCCGGCAGCTGCACCTGCCGTTCCACGTCGACGGCTTCTGGGCCGCCTTCTGGGGCGCCATCGTGATGGCGGTGGTGAGCTGGCTGATCAGTGTCGCGGTGCCGGACCGCCTGGAGCGCTCGTGAGGGGCTTCCGGGTCGGTTGTGCCCGCCGCCACCTCCTACGGGATACTGCCCGCGGTGGACAGCGCGGTCCGGCGCACCCAAGGAAGACAGCGGCCTGCACGGCCGAGAGCGGTAAGTAAGGAGCGTTCGACATGCCCATCGCTTCCCCCGAGGCTTACGCGGAGATGCTGGACCGGGCCAAGGCCGGCCGGTTCGCGTACCCCGCGATCAACGTGACCTCCTCGCAGACGCTGAACGCGGCGCTCAAGGGCTTCGCCGACGCGGAGAGCGACGGCATCATCCAGGTCTCCACCGGCGGTGCGGAGTACCTCTCCGGCCCGTCCGTGAAGGACATGGTCAGCGGCTCTGTCGCGTTCGCCAAGTACGCCCACGAGGTGGCCAAGAACTACCCGGTCAACATCGCGCTGCACACCGACCACTGCCCCAAGGACAAGCTGGACAAGTTCGTCCGGCCGCTGATGGGCATCTCCCAGGAGCGGGTGAAGAACGGCGAGGAGCCGCTGTTCCAGTCGCACATGTGGGACGGCTCGGCCGTGCCGGTGGCCGAGAACCTCGAGATCGCCGAGCAGCTCCTCACCGAGGCCGCCAAGGGCAAGATCGTCCTCGAGATCGAGGTCGGCGTCGTCGGCGGCGAGGAGGACGGCGTCGAGAACGCCATCAACGAGAAGCTCTACACCACCGTCGACGACGGCCTGGCCATGGTCGAGGCGCTCGGCCTCGGCGAGAAGGGCCGCTACATGGCGGCGCTGACCTTCGGCAACGTGCACGGCGTCTACAAGCCGGGCAACGTCAAGCTCCGCCCGCAGGTGCTGCACGACATCCAGGTTGCGGTCGGCGCCAAGTACGGCAAGGAGAAGCCGCTCAGCCTGGTCTTCCACGGCGGTTCCGGCTCGCTGCTGTCGGAGATCCGCGAGGCGCTGGACTACGGCGTGGTGAAGATGAACATCGACACCGACACCCAGTACTGCTTCACCCGCCCGGTCGCGGACCACATGTTCCGCAACTACGACGGCGTGCTGAAGGTCGACGGCGAGGTCGGCAACAAGAAGATGTACGACCCGCGGGTCTGGGGCAAGGCCGCCGAGGCCGGCATGGCCGCCCGGGTCGTCGAGGCCTGCGAGGCGCTGCGCTCCACCGGCACCAAGATGAAGTGAGCTTGAAAGGAGGGGCCCCTTCCCGACAGACGCCTGTCGGGAAGGGGCCCCTTCGTTTCACCGGGTCAGCACCCGGACCGCCTCGCGGACGTCGTCGGTGAGGTGCACGGTGGCCGACAGGTCGCCGAACGGGGAGGCGGCGAAGAGCGGCCGCAGCAGCGACTCGACCGGCAGTTCCGTGGTCCAGTACGCCCGGTCCAGGAAGACGTACGCCCCGCTCGCCCCGTCGGTGCCGTAGTAGGTCTTGGTGGCCGCCTGGAACACCTCCTGCACCGTCCCGGCCCGGCCTGGCGCGAAGACGATCCCGCCCCGGGCCAGCCGCAGGATGGTGTCCTCCCGGATGGCGTTGGAGAAGTACTTGGCGATCCGCCCGGCGAAGAGGTTCGCTGGCTCGTGCCCGTACAGCCAGGTGGGGATGGCCAGGCCACCGGAGCGGGCCCACTCGGTGCCGGCGGCGGCCGGGCGCGGGGTGGGCAGCGTGGGGCCGGCCGCGTACCTCGCCCGGACCCGCAGCGCCACCTCCGTGTAGCGGTCGTGGTCGGTGAAGTCGGGCGCGGTGGCCAGCACGTCGATCGCCGCGGTCAGCTCCTCCGCCGGCCATGCGGCGAGGAACGCGCCCAGGTTGGCCGCCTCCATCACTCCCGGGCCGCCGCCGGTCACCACCAGCCGGTCGGCCCGCGCCAGCTCCCAGCCCAGCACCGCGGCCATCCGGTACGCGGCACTGCCGCGCGGCACCGCGTGCCCGCCCATCACGCCCACCACCGACTGCGGCCCGTGCACCGCCAGCCAGGCCCGGGTGGCGTCGGCCAGGGCGTTGTCCACCCCGTGGTCGTGCAGCCGCTGGCCGAGCGCCTCGCGGACGTCCGGCAGCGCCCCGCCGTGCGCCCGGAAGTGCGCGTACACCCGGGTGTCGTACATCCCGGCGAAGCCACCCTCGGCGAAGCCGGCGGCCAGGTCGTCGGGGGTGTAGAGGTGGGCCGGCTGGGTCGGGTAGGGCAGTCCGGAGAAGGGCGGGACCACGTTCGCGCCGCGCCGGACCAGGTCCGCGCCGACCTCCCGGTCGGCGAACCGGCAGCCCACGAAGAGGGTGCCGGCGACGTCGGCGGCGCGCAGGTCGGGTACGGGGTCGAGGTCGAGGCGGAGGCCCTGCACGGTCAGGCCGGCGAGGCTGCCCTCGGCCAGCCGCCGGTCGAACTCGGCCCGGGTCTCGATCTCGTCGATGCTGGTGTCGTGCGGCTCGATGACGTCCGCGGGAGGTGGGGTCGGCACCAGGTCATCCTGCCCACCCGGGGCAACCCGACAAACGCCCGCCGGACCGACAGGAGCCCGCCGGCCTGGCCGGCGGGCTCCTGCGTGACCGGGTCCTGGGGAGGCTCCGGACCATCAGTTGTAGTGGAAGACAACGCCAGGTGGCATGGGCCGCGGGTATCGGGCGCCGGGCCGCAGGCGTGACGAAACCCTCAGCCGTTCAGCCGAGCGGCTCGGCGAAGCCTCTCGCGGACCCCAGGGCGAAGCGGGTTGAATGGGGCGATGCAGAACCTGTTGCCTGAGCCACCGGCCACCCTCCTGCCCGCGCACGAGGAGGCCGACGCCGCGCTGGCCGCCGCCGCCGAGCAGGACACCGACGAGGCGTTCGCCGACGTCGCGGCCCGCTTCCCGAGCCACAGCGCGGCCTGGGGGGCGCTCGCCGCCCGCGCGTTCGCCGCGGGCCAGGTCGTCACGGCGTACGCGTACGCGCGTACCGGCTACCACCGGGGCCTGGACCAGCTGCGGCGCAGCGGCTGGAAGGGCCACGGCCCGGTGCCCTGGTCGCACAAGCCCAACCGGGGCTTCCTCCGCTGCCTCTACGTGCTGTCCCGTGCGGCGGGCGAGATCGGCGAGGCGGACGAGGCGGCGCGGTGCGCCCAGTTCCTCCGCGACTGCGACCCGGCCGCCGCGGACGCCCTCTCCAGCCGCTGACCGGCGCGCGACGGCCGGCCCCGCGGTGGGCCGGCCGCCGCGTGTACGGCTACAGCCCTTCCGCCACCGCTGCGGCGATCTTGAGCCACGCGTCCCGGGTGGCCGAGGAGAGCTGGCCGTACCGGATCGGTTCGCCGGTGTCGATGAGCCGCTCGTACGGCGCCAGCAGCACCGCCCGGGTCCGGGCGGCGAAGTGCTCCTGGATCGCCGGCAGGTCGATCTCCTTGCGGGACGGCGGCATGGACACCACCGTCACCGCCTGTCGGACCAGCCGCTGCCGGCCGCTCTGCTCCAGATGGTCGAGCATCCGGGCGGCGGTCTCCGCCGAGTCGTTCCGGGCCGACATGGTGACCACGAGCTGGTCGGTGGCGTCCATCGCCGCCTGCCAGTTCTGCGCCCGCACGTTGTTCCCGGTGTCCACGAAGATCAGCTTGTAGAACCGGCTGACCACCTCGCGGATCTCGGCGAAGGCGGCGGCGGTGAGCATCTCCCCGCCGGTGGCCGACTCGTCCGAGGCGAGCACGTCGAACATCCCCTCGCCCTGCGAGCGGACGTACTGCGAGAGGTCGCCGACCCGGCCGTGCGGTCCCTGGAACTGGGCGAGGTCGCGCAGCATGTCGCGGACCGTACGGGAGTGGAAGTCCTGCTGGGCCCGCATGCCCAGGGTGCCCTGGGTCTCGTTGTTGTCCCAGGCCAGCACGTACCCGCCGCGCTTCTGGCCGAAGGTCATCGCGAGCAGCAGGATGGCGACCGTCTTGCCGGCGCCGCCCTTCGGGTTGACCACGGTCACCTGGCGCAGTCCGCCGAAGTTGCGCCGGACCATCTCGATGTCCCGCTTGAGTTCCTGTTCGTGCCGTCCCGGCGGAAGCCGGACCAGCCCGATCCGGTTCACCACCGCGCGTACGCCCATGGTGGCCACCGGGTCGGCCGGCCTGGCCTGGCGGCGCCGGGCGAAGTCCTCGGCCGTCGGCGTTGGCCCGGTCTCCGGCGTCCGGCCCGGCTCCGGGTATCCCGCCGGTACCGGCGGCGGCGTGGCCGGCTGCCGCGGCCCGGGGGCGCCGGGCTGCCGCGGCCCGGCCTGCTGCGGTGGACCCGGTTGGGGGGCGCCCGTCTGGGGCCGGACCGGCGGGTACCAGCCCGGCGCCCCGGCCGCCTGCGGGGGCGGGTACGGCGACTCACCCGGATAGCCCGGCTGGCCGTTCCCGTAGGGCGACGGCTGACGCGGCACTCCCGGCGCGGGCGGGAACGGCCCGAGCCGCGGCGGTGCGGGGGTGGCCTCCTCCGCCGGCCCGGCCGCGTCGGTGGAGGGTTCGGGCGTACCGCCGTTCGACCGCTGCGGGGGCTGCGCCCAGGGCGACTCGGTCCGGCCATGGGCCGGAGCGCCGTTCTCGCCGTCCGCGCCGGTGGCGGGCTGGTCGAGGGTGAACGGGAGGTCCAGGTCGACCGCGGGCGCCGGGCGCGGGGCCGGCACGCCGTCGGCGGCTCGCGTCTCGTCCGGGGGTGGTCCGGCGGCCGCCGGTTCGACCGGGACCGGGCCGGCGGCGGCGACCTGCGGCCCTGATCCATCGGTCGGGTCGATCGGCGGCGGGGGCCAGGGCGTGGACGGGGGCGTGGCCGGGGTGACCGGGATCGGCCAGGCGGGCGCGCCGGGCTGGGCGGGCGTCGCACACGGCGGGGTGGTCGTGGTCGGGTCGAGCTGCTCGGGCGGCCAGAGCGGTTCGATGTCCCGCTCCGGCACCTGCGATTGGCCCGGTACGTGGGCCCGGTCGGCGTTCTCGTGCACCACGGTTCCTCCCCATTCCTCCCGCCGAGGATAGGCCGTCCGGTTCGCCGGGCGGCCCGATCGGGGGATCGACGGGGGTCAGGACGTCCAGGCCGCCCAGGCGCCCGGTTCGATCCACCAGGACCGCTTCCGGGTCAGCTCGCCCTCGACGCCGTCGTCGAGGAAGGGCACCTTCTCGTCGCGCGGCACGACCGCCGCCGCCCGGCCCCGGGCGCGGCGCACCTCGAGTCGTACCTTCTTCCTGCCCAACGCGGACCGGGTGACCACCGAGACGGCCACCGCCACCTCCACCCGGCCGTCGGCCGGGTCCGGGTCCGCCAGCAGCGTCACGTCGTCCAGCCGCGCGTACCCGCCGGCGTTGCCGATCGCGCAGGCCAGGATCGGCTCGTCGCCGTACGAGAGGACGGCGTCGTCCACCTCGACCCGGGCCCGCCAGTGCAGCGGCCGGCCCGCGTCGTCGGCCGCGCCGAGCAGCGCGCCGTCCAGGGTCACCGAACCGCCGTCGTTGCGCAGCAGGTCGAGCCGGCGGGGCGTGCCGTTCAGCACCGCCGCGGCCACCGCTGCCGGGTCGCGGGGCAGCCCGAGCTGCGCGGCCAGATCCCGCGCCGTGCCGGTCCGGGCCGGATCGAGCGGGAGTACGCCGACCGGGGGCAGGTCGGGGACGGTCCGGTTGCCGGGCAGGTCCGCCGGCCGGCGGCTGGGCGGCGGAGCGTACCGCCGGACCAGCCGGCGGAGCACGGCGCGCAACTGCCCGTCACTGGCCGTAGCGACCACGAGTCGGGTCTTGGAGTCCGGGTCCGGCCAGGTGAGGCCGTCCGCACGCGGCGGCCCGTCGAGCCGGGCCAGCACCTCGTCGATCTCGGCGTCCGAGCGGGCGGTGACCGTCGCGACCCGGGCACCCCGGGCGGTCAGCGCGTCCGCGCAGGCCAGCACCGGTACGCGCGGCGTCTCGCAGCGCTCCTCGGACTGCTCGCCGGCCGCCTCGGCGGCGCCACCGCAGCAGGCTCCACCGCTGCCGCAGCCCCCGCCGGCAGCGTCCCGCTCCGAGCCGAGGGTGAGCAGCACCACGTCGTACACGAAGGAGCCTCCTGCTTCTCGACGAACCCCTGCCGGTCCCGCCGTCACTACTTGTTAGCCTGACACCCCGGGCTCGCCAACCGGTCGCCACCTGGCACCCGAGCCTTCTGGAGGCGGAGAAGATGCCAGCGATCGTGCTCATCGGCGCTCAGTGGGGCGACGAGGGCAAGGGCAAGGTTACCGACCTGCTGGGTGAGCGGGTCGACTACGTCGTGCGCTACTCCGGCGGCAACAACGCCGGTCACACGGTGATCACCCCGGACGGCCAGAAGTACGCGCTGCACCTCATGCCGTCCGGCGCGCTCTCGCCGAACGCGATGATCGTGATCGGCAACGGCGTGGTGGTCGACCCGAAGGTGCTGCTGGAGGAGATCGACGGCCTCTCGGAGCGGGGCGTGGACGTCTCCCGGCTGCGCATCTCCGGTGACGCGCACCTGATCATGCCGCACCACCGGGCGCTGGACCGGGTGGTCGAGCGCTACCTCGGCTCCTCCCGGATCGGCACGACCGGCCGGGGCATCGGCCCCGCGTACGGCGACAAGGTCGCCCGGATGGGCATCCGGATCCAGGACCTGCTCGACCCCGGCATCCTGCGCAAGAAGCTGGAGCTGGCGCTCCGCGAGAAGAACCAGCTGCTGTTCAAGGTCTACAACCGCAAGGCGATCGACGTCGACGCGACGATCGAGGAGTACCTCGGCTACGCCGAGCGGCTCAAGCCGTACATCGCGGAGACCCGGGGCATGCTCTGGGACGCGCTGGACCAGGGCAAGACGGTGCTGCTGGAGGGTGCCCAGGCCACCATGCTCGACATGGACCACGGCACGTACCCCTTCGTCACCTCGTCGAACCCGACGGCCGGTGGCGCGTGCGTGGGCGCGGGCATCCCGCCGACCGCGATCACCAAGGTCATCGCGGTGAGCAAGGCGTACACCACCCGGGTGGGCTCCGGCCCCTTCCCCACCGAGCTCTTCGACGACAACGGCCAGCACCTGGTCAAGGTCGGCCGTGAGTACGGCACCACCACCGGCCGGGAGCGCCGCGCCGGCTGGTTCGACGCCGTGGTCGCCCGGTACGCGTCCCGCCTGAACGGTGTCACCGACCTGGTGGTCACCAAGCTGGACGTGCTCACCGGCCTGCCCAAGGTGCCGATCTGCGTCGGGTACGAGATCAACGGCAAGCGCGTCGACGACATGCCGATGACGCAGACCGACTTCCACCACGCCACGCCGGTCTACGAAGAGCTCGACGGCTGGTGGGAGGACATCACCAAGGCGCGCACCGAGGACGAACTCCCCGAGAACGCCCGCCGCTACATCGCCCGCATCGAGGAACTCTGCGGCACCAAGGTCAGCGTCGTAGGCGTAGGCCCCGGCCGCGAAGAAAACGTCGTCCGCCACCCCCTCCTCCCCTAACCCCCACCCCACCCCCCCCGGGCCGGCCCATCCCCCGGGGCCGCCGGCTCGATGCGGTGATCAAGAAGTTTGCGTCATATTCGGCGCGGATCCTGACGCAAACTTCTTGATCAACATGGATCGGGTCGGTTGTCCACAGGGTTGTCCACAGGGATGGTGGGGCGGCCGGGGACTGGGCAGGCTGGGCGGGTGGGTGATCGCGAGCTGTTGCAGCGGCTGGCCGGCCGCCAGGGTGGTGTGGTGACCGCGTCCCAGGCGCTGACCGCGGGCTTCAGCCGGGATCAGGTCCGTCACCTGGTTCGGTCGGGTCGGTGGCGAAGAGTGGCGCGCGGCTGTTTCGTTCCGGGGCCTGCTTCCGACGTGGGGGCATTGCGCTGGGCACGTGTTCGCGCGGCGGTGACCAGTGTCGGCCCTGATGCTGTCGCTGTTCTGGGCACCGCTGCAGAGGTCCATCGGATGAACGGCCTCAGACCGTCGCCCAAGGTCCATGTGTCGGTTCCTCCGGGTCGCCCCCGGCCGCAACGGTCCACCGACCCCGACCTGGTGATCCACCAACTCGTCCTCGGCCCGGCCGAGGTCTGCACGGTTGCCGGCGTTCCGGTCACGACTCCGGTCCGTACTGTGGCCGACGTCCTGCTGCGCACGGACCGCTACCCGTCGGTGTGCGTCGTTGATTCCGCGCTCAACCGGCAGCTCCTGACCGAGCACGATCTGCCCCTGGTGCTGGCGCTCATCGCGGGACGGCGTGGCGCGGTCGCGGCCCGCAGATACCTGGCCGAGGCGGACGGCCGTGCGCAGTCGCCGTTGGAGACCCGTACCCGGTTGCGGTGCGTGGACGGCGGGGTGCCGCCCGATGCGCTGCAACTCGAAGTCCGCGACGACGACGGCTACCTGCTCGGCATCGGAGACCTGGGCTGGCGTGGCGGCAGGGTGATCGCCGAGGCCGACGGCGGCGGCCCGCACCGCATACCAGCGGCGCTCTTCGACGATCGTCGTCGGCAGAACCGCCTGGTCAACGCCGGCTGGTCGGTCCTCCGCTTCACCTGGTCCGACACCCTCCGCCCCGACTACATCCCGGAAACCGTCCGACGCGCCCTGCGGCGGAATCGTTGATCAAGGAGTTTGCGTCTGCGGAGTTCCGAAAATGAGACGCAAACTTCTTGATCAACGGGGGTGGGTGGGGTGGTCAGTAGGATGCGGGGTCGTGCGGGTACTTCTTGTGGGTGGTGGCGGGCGGGAGCATGCGCTCGCGCTCGGGCTGGCTGCCGATCCGTCGGTCGAAGCGCTGGTCGCGGCGCCGGGCAATCCGGGCATCGCGGCGGTGGCCGAGCTGCGGGAGGTGAACCCGACCGATCCGGCGTCCGTCGCGGCGCTCGCCGTCGAGGTGGGCGCCGACCTGGTGGTGGTCGGACCGGAGGCGCCGCTGGTGGCCGGGGTCGCCGACGCGGTACGCGCCAAGGGCATCGCGGCGTTCGGCCCGTCGGCCGAGGCGGCCCGGCTGGAGGGCTCGAAGGCGTTCGCCAAGGACGTGATGACCGCGGCCGGCGTACCCACCGCGCGGGCGTACACCTGCGCCGACCCGGAGAGCGTCGCGACGGCGCTGGACGAGTTCGGCGCGCCGTACGTGGTGAAGAACGACGGGCTGGCCGCCGGCAAGGGCGTCGTGGTCACCGACGACCGGGCGGTCGCCGCCGCGCACGCGGCCGAGTGCGGCCGGGTGGTGATCGAGGAATACCTGGCCGGGCCCGAGGTCTCCCTCTTCGTGGTCACCGACGGCGTGGCCGCCCTGCCGCTGCTGCCGGCCCAGGACTTCAAGCGGGTCGGTGACGGCGACAGCGGCCCGAACACCGGCGGCATGGGGGCGTACGCGCCGCTGCCCTGGGCGCCGCCGAACCTCGTCGACGAGGTGATGCGCGACGTCGTGCACCCGACGCTGGCTGAGCTGCGCCGCCGGGGTGCCCCCTTCGCCGGCCTGCTCTACGTCGGCCTGGCGATCACCACGGCCGGCCCTCGCGTGATCGAGTTCAACGCCCGCTTCGGTGACCCGGAGACCCAGGTCGTCCTTGCGCTGCTGGAGACCCCGCTGGCCGGGCTGCTGCAGGTCGCCGCCACCGGCACGCTCGCGGCGCACCCGCCGCTGCGCTGGCGGGACGGCGCGGCGGTCACCGTGGTGGTGGCGGCCGCAGACTACCCGGCGGCCCCGCGCACCGGCGACCCGATCACCGGCGCCGACCGGCCGGGCGTCATCCACGCCGGCACCCGCCGGGACGCCGACGGCACGCTCCGCTCCGCCGGGGGCCGGGTCCTCTGCGCCACGGCCACCGGCGTTGACCTGGCCGCCGCCCGGGACGCCGCCTACGACCTGGTACGCGGCATCGAGCTGGCCGACTCGCACCATCGCACCGACATCGCCGCGGCGGCGGTCGAGGGCCGGATCACCGTTCCCGGCTGACGTCGGCCGGCCGCGGGCGCGGCCCCTTCCTCCGGCCAGGCAACCTCCGACCCCGCCGCCTCCGTTTGAGCGGTGAGGTGAGGAGGTGGCGGGATTGCCTGCCGACATCGACGGCTACCGCGAGTACGTCACGGCGCGGCTGGAGCCGCTGCGCCGGACGGCGTACCTGCTCTGCGGCGACTGGCACACGGCCGACGACCTGGTGTCGACGGCGCTGGTGAAGCTGCTGCGGCACTGGCGGCGGGTGTCCGTCATGGAGAGCCCCGACGCGTACGTGCGGCGTACCCTGCTGCGCGTCTGGCTCGACGAGCGCCGCCGGCCCTGGCGGCGGGAGTCGGCGTGGGCGGAGGTACCGGACCGCGCCGTCCGCGCGGACACGGACGACACGGTGGAGCGCCTCGCCATCCTCGCCCTGCTCGCCGAGCTGCCCCCGCGCCGTCGGGCGGTGCTCGTGCTCCGCTACTTCTGCGACCTCTCCGTCGAGGAGACCGCTCGCGAGCTCGGCTGCAGTCCGGGGACCGTGAAGAGCCAGGCGGCGCGGGCGATCGAGGCGCTCCGGGACCGCCTCCTCGGCGTTCCGGTCACAACTCGGGAGGCACGTACCAATGGATGAGATCTCGAACCAGCTGCAGGCCGCCGTGACCGACGCGCCACCGACCCGGATCGACGTCGACCACCTGATCCGGTCCGAGTTGCGTCGCCGTCGCCAACGATCGTGGGTCCTGAGCGGGACGGGTGTGGCGGCAGTCGTCGCCGCGATCGCGATCACGCCCACCCTGTTCGCCGGGGCACCGGCACCTCTGTCGGCGGCACCCGCCGGTCCGCCCACCGTCGCGCCCTCCACCGGTGTGCGTCTCTGCACCCGTGTGAGCCCGAAACCGAGCGGTCCGGAGACGCCGGTCGAGACGTACGACACGGTGCGCCCCCGGCCGACGGAGGACCCGGCCGCGGCCGTCGCGCGGCTGACCGGTGCGTTCCGGGACGGCCTGCGGCAATGGTTGCCCGCCGGCGTACGCGTCGAGTCGCTGCAGCCGGGGTGCGCCAAGCCGCAGTTCCAGTACCACCCCCGCTACCGGGAGTACGACGTCGGCGCGGCGCTGCGACGGGGCACGGAGCGCGGCCTGTTCTCGCTCAACTTGAGGCCGAGCGCCCAGGACGGGACCATCCCCGACTGCTCACGCTGGATGAAGCCGGGGGACTGCGAGATCGTCCACTACCAGGACGGCTCGGTGGCGGCGCAAAGTCGCATGGATGCGGGGCCGGGCCAGGTACAGCTGTCGTTGTGGCTGGCGCGCCCGGACGGGACCACGGTGTGGGTCATCACCAACAACTTCCGCAACGACGTGGTCGACGGACAGATGGTGAGCACGAAGACGGCTGAGGCGCCGCTGCTCAGCATGGACCAGCTTGCCGCCGTCGCCCTGTCGCCCGGGTTGACCCTCTATCCCTGACCCGGGGGCGCGCGTGCGCCCCTGCCCGGTCAGCCGTAGTAGCGGCGCAGCTCGCGGCTGAGCACCTTGCCGGTGGCGTTCCGTGGCAGGTACTTGACGAAGACCACGTCCCGCGGCACCGAGAAGCGGGCCAGGTAGTGGCGGACGTACTCGCGTACCGCCTCCGGGTCGAGTTGCTCGCCGGGGTGCAGGGCGAGGAACGCGGCGAGCCGCTGGCCGTACTCCGCGTCCGGGACGCCGATCACGGCGACCTCGCGGACCTGCGGGAGCCGCGCGATCAGGTCCTCCACCTCGGAGGGGAAGACGTTCTCCCCGCCGGAGACGATCATGTCGTCGGCCCGCCCGTCGACGAAGAGCAGCCCGTCGGCGCTGACCCGGCCCAGGTCGCCCGTGTCGAGGAGGCCGTCGTGGCTCTCCCGGGTGGTCCCGGAGGTGTAGCCCTCGAAGAGCATCTCGTTGCCCACGAAGATCCGCCCCACCTGCCCGGTCCGGACCGGCTGGTCGGCGTCGTCGAGGATCGCCAGCCGGGTCCCGTGCGGCGGGCGGCCGGCGGTGGTGGGTGCCTCCCGCAGGTCGGCCGGCCCGGCGATGGACGCCCAGGAGACCTCGGTCGAGCCGTAGAGGTTGTAGACGACGTCGCCGTAGCGGTCCATGAACGCGGTGGCGAGCCCGCCGGGGAGGGCGGAGCCGCTGACCGCGACCACCTTCAGCGGCGGGCGCGGGTCCGGCGGCGGCACCTCCATCAGCCGTTGCAGCATCACCGGTACGGCGAAGAGCGCGTCGCAGGAGTGGGTGGCCAGGGCGGCGAGCGTGGCGGCCGGGTCGAACCGGCGGTGCAGCACGATCGTGGCGCGCAGCGCGAACGACACCTGGAGGGCGGCGTACCCCCAGGTGTGGAAGATCGGCGCGGCGATCATCACGGTGTCCCGCGCGTGCATCGGGATGCGGTCGATGATGGACACCAGCGGACCGAAACCGTTCGGGGTGGGGCGCCGGGCCCCCTTCGGCGCGCCGGTGGTGCCGGAGGTGAGCACGATGGTCCGGCCGTCCCGCTCCGGCGGCTGGAGTTGGTCCCCGGGGAGCGCGCCGGCGATCAGCTCTTCCTGGCCGCGCTCGTCGACCCGGTGCACGTCGGCGGGAAAGCCGAGCAGCCGCTCGGCGAACTCGGCGTCGTGCACCAGCACCCGGAGCCGCTGCTCCTCGGCGACGGTGGCGAGCTGCGCGGCGGAGAGCCCGGTGTTGACCAGTACGGCGTCCGCGCCGAGCAGCATCGCCGCCACGATCGCCTCGATGAGCCCGTGGTGGTTGCGGCAGAGCACGCCGATCCGGTCGCCCGACTGCACGCCGAGGCCGGCCCGCATCGACCGGGCCAGCCGTTCCGACCGCTCCAGCAGCTCCTGGTACGTCAGCGTGGTGCCCTGCTCGTCGACCACGGCGATCCGCCCGGGGTCGCGCGCGGCGGCCTGGCGCAGCTCGCCGGCGAGGCTCCAGCCCCAGCGGCGCAGCGCGTTCAGTTGCGAGGCGACCCGGATCGGGCGGCCTGGGGTGAGCAGTCCGCGTCGGGTCAGCGTGGCGACGATGAACGGCAGGTCCAAGTCGCGGCCCTCCTTCGCGAGAGTTTCTCCTGATCATGCACCCGTGGTGGCCGGACGCCCAGCTGGCGTGATCATTCGCCCAGCCTGCGGACACCCCGGGCCCGTCGCGGGGCCCGGACGGACGGAGCGGACCGGACCGGCGGCCCGACCCGCGACGCGTACCGCCCGGCACGGCGGGGGCGTCGCGGGTCGGGTCGGGGTCCGCCGGCGATCAGCGGATCTGCATCCCGGAGATGGCCCGGGAGATGACCAGCCGCTGGATCTCGGAGGTTCCTTCGAAGATGGTGTAGATCTTGGCGTCCCGGTACCAGCGCTCGACCGGGTGGTCGCGCAGGAACCCGGCGCCGCCGAGCAGCTGGACCGCCCTGTCGGTGACCGAGACGGCCACCTCGCCGGCCTTGAGCTTGGACATCGAGCCTTCGCCCGCGCTGAACGGCCGGTTGTTCCGGCCCATCCAGGAGGCCCGCCAGACCAGCAGCCGGGCCGCGTCGATCTCCATCTTCATGTCGGCGAGCGCGAACGCGACCGCCTGGTTCTCGATGATCGGCCGTCCGAACTGGACCCGTTCCTTCGCGTAGTCCAGGGCGTACTCGTACGCGGCGCGGGCCACGCCGAGCGCCTGGGCGCCGACGGTCGGGCGGGACAGTTCGAAGGTGCGCATCGCCGCCTGGCCGGAGGCGCGCTGCCCGGTGCGGGCCCGGGCGATCCGCTCGTCCAGGGCCTCCTTGCCGCCGAGCAGGCAGCGCCCCGGCACCCGTACGTCGTCGAGGAAGACGTCGGCGGTGTGGGACGCGCGCAGCCCGAGCTTGCGGAGCTTGCGGGTGGCGCTGAGCCCCGGCGTGCCCGGCGGTACGACGAACGCGGCCTGCCCCCGCGAGCCCAGCTCGGGCTCGACCGAGGCGGTGACCACGTGCACCCCGGCGATCCCGCCGTTGGTGGCGTACGCCTTCTGCCCGTTCAGCACCCACTCGTCGGTGGCCTCGTCGTGGACCGCGCGGGTCCGCATCGAGCCGACGTCGGACCCGGCCTCGGGTTCGGTGGTGCAGAACGCGGCGACGGCCGGCTCGTCGACGTCACCGAAACACTGCGGGACCCACTCGACGAGCTGGTCCGGGGTGCCGGCGCCGTAGATGGCGGCGACCGCGAGGGAGGTGCCGAAGATGCTCAGCCCGATGCCGGCGTCGCCCCAGAAGAGTTCTTCGCTGGCGATCGGCAGGGAGAGGCCGGTGGGGTCGGCCCAGCAGGTCGCGAGGAACTCGAAGCCGTAGAGGCCGACCTTCGCCGCTTCCTGGATGATCGGCCAGGGAGTCTCCTCCCGGGCGTCCCACTCGGCCGCGGCCGGGCGCACGACCTCGGCGGCGAAGCCGTGCACCCAGTCGCGAAGGTCCCGCTGTTCCTCGTTCAGGTCGAGCGAGAACTCGGCCATGGTCAGGCCTTGGGGATGTCGAACAGGTTGGCGATGTTGGCGGCCAGGCCCAGGTCACCCTTGGCCTTCAGCTTGCCGGTCATGAACATCATGACCGGGTTTCCGCCACCGGAGACGATCTTCAGGAACTCGACCGGGCCCATGGTGAGGCTCAGCTTCGGGTCCCGGGTGGGGGTCTCCGAAACGGTGCAGGTGCCGTTCTCGATGACGATCTCGTAGGTGTCGGTGCCGCCGTCCGGGCGACCGGTGATGTTCCAGTGGATGACCGCGTTGGTCGAGCCGGCGCGGTCGGCGCGGAACAGCGTCGGCATCCGGTTGAAGACCTCGCTCAGCACCTTGCCGCGCAGGTCGCCCGACATGATCTCGGCGATCTTGTCGTCGGGGGTGGACTTGACCAGCTGCGCGAAGTCCTTGGGGCCGACGTTCGCGAAGTTGGCCGGGTCGAAGTCAGTCATGGGGGATGCACCTCTCGGAGCGGGCCGACTTTGGTTACTCGGGCGTAACCTTACGCACGAGTAGGTATGCTTGCAAGGGTGTCCAGCACACCCACCTTCAAGCGCCTGCCCCGGGCGGTCCGCGAGCAGCAGATGCTCGACGCGGCGGTCCGGGTCTTCTCGCGTCGGGGCTTTCACGCCGCCAGCATGGACGAGATCGCCGACGACGCCGGCATCTCCAAGCCGATGGTCTACGCGTACCTGGGGACGAAGGAGGAACTCTTCGTCGCCTGCCTGCACCGGGAGGGCACCCGGATGATGGAGGCCATCGCCGGGGCGGCGGCCCCCGACCTGCCCGCCGACGAGCGGCTCTGGCGCGGGCTGCGCGCCTTCTTCGGCTTCGTCGGCGCGCACCGGGACGGCTGGGCGGTGCTCTACCGGCAGGCCCGCGGCGAGCAGCCGTTCGCCGCCGAGCTGGCCACCATGCGTGGTCGGCTGGTCGAGGTGGTCGCCGGCATGCTCGACCACGCGCTGCGCGCCAAGGGTCGCGAGGTCCGCGCCACCGACCTGGAGGTCATCGCGTACGCCCTGGTGGGCGCCACCGAGTCCCTGGCGGACTGGCTCGCCGACCACCCGGAGGCGGATCCGGAGAAGACCGCCACCCGGATGATGAACGTCGCCTGGCTCGGCGCCGACCAACTGCTGCGCGGCGTCACCTGGCACCCGCCGGCCGACTGACCCTCGCGCGCGCCTCCCGCCGGCGCCGGCCACGCGCCCAGCGCACCGCCTCCACGACCACGGTCAGGGTCAGCGCCAGCCCCAGCCCGAGCAGCAGCCCACGGACCGGGTCCCGCTCGAAGGCGAGCCCACCCAGGTAGCCGACCAGCGCCGAGTAGACGCCCCAGGAGATCGCGGCCAGCGCGTCGAAGGCCAGGAACCGACGCCGGGGGAACCGGGTCGCACCCATGGTCAGGGTGACCGCGGTCCGTCCACCCGGTACGTAGCGGGCCACCGTGAGGATCAGACCGCCGCGCGCCGCGATGCCCCGCCGGGCCCGCGCCACCGCGGCCCGCCGCCGGCTCCCCCGACCGTTGCGGCCCGGCGCGTCCGACGCCGCGTCGCGACCGGCCGCCGGGAGCCGGGCCAGCAGCCGGCCGCCGCCGTGCCGGCCGATCGCGTATGAGACGTGGTCGCCGACGAGCGCGCCGAGCGCGGCCACCCCGACCACCAGCGGCAGGTCGGGCTGGCCGGTGGCGGCGAAGACCCCGGCGGTGATCACGGCGGTCTCGCTCGGCACCACCGGGAAGAAGCCGTCGACCACCGCGATGGTGAACAGCGCCAGGTAGACCCAGGGCGACGACATGGTCTGGTGGAGCAGGTCGAGCACGGAATCCATGGCCCCGATGCTGGTCGCGACGCCGGTCCCCGCCATCTGCCGTCGGTCGGCCGGCGGCGGTCACTTTCGTCGCGTCGTACCCCGACGGGCCGTCGGGGTCGGCCCCCAACCCACCCGGAGGTACGCCCCGTCGCGCGCCGGTCCGGCCTAGGCTCGCCGGGTGACCACCCGCGCCGCCCTGCTGCGGCGGGCCGAGCGGCACACGCCGCTCGTGCTCGCGGCGCTGGTGGCCGCCGGCACCTGGGCGTCGGCCACCGGCGCGCTGGGCGTCCGCTCGCCGCTGCCCCGGCTGCTGGTGCTGGCCGTGGCGCTGGCCTCGGGCGCCGCCGCCGTGGCCGCCCGTCGCTGGCCGCTGGTCGCCGCGGCGGCGGTCGGCTGGGTCGTCCTGGCCGCCTGGCCGGCCGCCGTCCTGGCCTCCTGGCGGGCCGGGACCGCGCTGCGTGGTCGCCGGCTCGTCGCTCACCTGCTCGGGTCGGGACTCGTCGCCCTGCTCGGGGTGGTGATCGGCGTCGCGGTCGGCGGGGAGCGCCGGCTGACCACCGCGACCGGTGCCAACGGCGTGGCGCTCTTCGCCTGGCTGGTCGTCTTCCCGCTGCTCGTCGGGCTGTGGATCCGGGCCCGGCGGGACACCCTGTTCGCCCTGCGGGACCGCGCCGAGCGGCTGGAGCGCGAGCAGGAGGCGCGGGCGGCCCGGGTGCGCGCCGAGGAGCGGGCCCGGATCGCCCGGGAGATGCACGACGTGGTGGCGCACCGGGTCTCGCTCATGGTGGTGCACGCCGGGGCGCTGGAAGTGACCGCCGCCGACCCGGCCACCGTCGAGGCGGCCGCCCTGATCCGCTCCACCGGCCGGGCGGCCCTGACCGACCTGCGCGAGGTGCTCGGCGTGCTGCGTCAGCGGGCCGGCGACGGCAGTCCGCTTCCCGCCGCCGGGCTCGACGCGGTCGACGAGCTGGTGCGGGAGTCCCGGGCGGCCGGCCTCCGGGTGGACCGGCAGGACGAGGGGACGCCGGGGCCGGTGCCCGGCGCGGTGGCGCGGACCGTGCACCGGGTGGTCCAGGAGGGGCTGACGAACGCCCGCAAGCACGCCCCGGACGCGGCGGCAACCGTCCGCCTGCGGCACCTGCCCGACGGGATCGAGGTCGCCGTCCGCACCGGCCCGGCCACCCGGCCCGGCCCCGCCCTGCCCGGCGCGGGGCTCGGCCTGGTCGGGCTGTGCGAGCGGGTCGAACTGGCCGGTGGCCGGCTGTCGGCCGGACCGACCGCCGACGGCGGATTCCTGCTGCGGGCGCTGGTGCCGGTCGAGGAGCTGCCATGATCCGTACCCTGATCGCCGACGACGAGCAGCTGGTCCGTGCCGGCCTGCGGCTGATCCTGGAGGCCGCGCCGGACATCGCGGTGGTCGGCGAGGCGGCCGACGGTGCCGAGGCGCTGGCCGCCGCCGTCCGGCTGCGGCCCGACGTGGTGCTGCTGGACGTCCGCATGCCCGGCACCGACGGGCTGTCCGTCGCGCCCCGGATCGTCGCCGAGGGCCCGAAGGTCGTCATGCTCACCACCTTCGACCGGGACGAGTACGTGCACGCCGCGCTGCGCGCCGGCGCGGTCGGCTTCCTGCTCAAGGACACCCCGCCCCGGGAACTCGCCGCCGCCGTGCGGACCGTCGCGGCCGGCAACGCCATGCTCGCCCCGACGGTGACCCGGCGGTTGATCAGCTCGTTCGCCGAACGCGGCCCGGCCCGGCGGGAGGCCGCCCGGGAGCGGCTGACCCGGCTCACCGACCGGGAGGCGGCGATCGTCCGGGAGGTGGCCCGGGGTGACGCGAACGCCGACGTGGCCCGCCGGCTCGGCACGAGCGAGGCGACCGTGAAGACGCACGTCAGCCGCGCGCTGGCCAAGCTCGGAGTGGCCAACCGGGTTCAGCTCGCCATCCTGGTCCACGACGCCGACCTGCTGGAGGAGTGAGACCTGTCGTCAGCGGCGCGCGGTGGCGCGGGCGCGGGCGCGGCGGCGGGCCCAGCGGACGACCTCGAACAGGCCGGTGACCGCCACCGAGAGGCCCACGCCGGCGAGCAGCCCGCGGATCGGGTCGTGCTGGAAGGCCAGGCCGCCGAAGTAGCCGACGAGTCCGCAGTAGATGCCCCAGGTGCCGCAGGCCAGCGCGTCGTACTTGAGGAAGGAGCGGATCGGGTACCGGACCGTCCCCATGGTCAGGGTGACGGCTGTCCGGCCGCCGGGGACGTACCGGGCGGTGGCCAGGATCATGCCGCCGCGCCGGTCGACCGCCCGGCGGGCCCACTCCGAGCCGGCCCGCCGCCGGCTGTCCGCGGGCAGCCGGGCCAGCCGGTGCGCGCCACCGCCGCGCCCGATCGCGTACGAGACGTGGTCGCCGAGCAGCGCGCCGAGCGCGGCCGTGACGATCACCGCGACCACGTTGGGTTCCCCGCCGGCGGCGAAGACCGCAGCGGTGATCACCACGGTCTCGCCCGGTATCGCCGGGAAGAACGCGTCCACCGCGGTGACCGCGATGATCACCAGGTACACCCACGGCGAGGTCACCGTCCGGTGCAGCAGGTCGAGCACGTCCCCCATGCCCCCATGCTCGGCGGTGCGGCGTCAGCAGGGAGCGAAAACGGTGGCAGCCTTGTCCTCCGCGGTCGGGCCGTGCGAGGTGAGCAGCACCGGGGCGCCCAGTTCGGCCGCCACCGCCGCCGGCCAGTCGGCGGGCGGGTCGTCGTACACCGGGCGGGCGTCGAGCAGGCGGGCGGTCAGCGCGGCCTGCCGGGCCAGGTCGCCGGCCGGGCCCGGCACCAGCCGGTCCAGGGTGTCGTAGCGGCGGCAGATCCGCAGCGCCGGGCCGGCCAGGTCGAGGTGGGTCAGGGCCAGCCCGTCCACCCCGCCCGCGGCGTCGAGGGCGTACCGGTGGGCGACCGCGTCGAAGTGGCCGAACCGGAAGCGCCCCTGCCAGGGGTTGGTCGGGTTGCGCGGGTCGGTGAACGGCAGCGCCGGGTCCTCGGTGACCAGCGGCCCGGGCCCGTGCCGGGTGGTGGTCACCCGCAGCACCCCGAGCCGCTGCGCGGTGCCCGCCAGCCCCGCCTCGGCGAGCAGCGTCTCCGCGTTCGCGAACGTGGTGGTGCTCCAGGTGGTGTACGGGTGGAAGCCGTGCCACTCGTCGAGCAGCACCCCCTGCGCCCCCTCGAAGACGCACGTCCCGGCCCGCAGCACCCCGGACAGGTACGCCCGGTCGACGATCGCCACCCGCCCGGCGAACCCGGCGTACGCGGGCAGGCAGTCCTCGACCGGCGGGGCGTCCAGCGGGCCCAGCTCGGCGGTGAGCCGGTCCCGCAGCGCCCTGAGCCGGCGGCGCAGCACCGCCGGGCGGCGGCAGTCCGCCACCCGGGGGGCCTCGTCGGGGTGGGCGAGGCCGTACGCGACCGCCTCGCCCACCCCCAGCCCGCAGGAGCCGTGCCGGTCGGCTCCCCGGGCGATCTCCCGGGCCCGGTTGGCGGCCCGGTGGTACGGCGTGGCCAGCAGCGCCTCGCCGTCCACGGTCAGCCGGTCCAGCGCGTCCGGCACGCCCACGGACGCGAGGTGGTCGGCCTCGGCGGCCAGCGCCAGCGGGTCCACCACCACGTGCCGCGCCAGGTGGGTACGCACCCCGGGGCGGAACGTCCCGGCGCCGAACTGTGCGAACGTGTGGTGCCGTCCGTCGCGCAGCACGACGTTGTGCGCCGCCTGTGCGCCCCCGTTGAACCGGACCACCGTGTGCACCGGCCGGCTCGCGCAGAGCCAGTCCACGACGGTGCCCTTGCCGGCGTCGCCGTAGCCGAGGTCGACCACCAGCACGTGGTTCACAGCCGGGTCACTCCCGAGCGGCTCCCCGCCACCGGCAGGGCGGCCACCTCGGCGCGCCCGGCCCGGCCCAGCCGGGCGAGGGCCCTGGAGACGGTCCGGCCGGCCGTCGAGCCAGACCGGTCCAGGTCGCGCAGCCCTTCGTCCAGGTCGATGGCCTGCTCGCCGAGGCCGACGGTGAGCGCGATGGTCTCGCAGACCGCGTCCAGGTCGTCCAGCTCGACGGCCTGCTGGCCGAGCAGGCCGCGCCAGAAGTCCAGCACCTTCCGGTTGCCGGCGTACGCGCTGCCGGCCGGGAGCAGGTAGTAGGTGTCCCAGCGCCGGGTCACCTCGTCGACGATCCGCCGGAGCGGCAGGTCCTCCCGCAGGTCGTCGCCGATCAGCCGGGCCACCTCCCGGGCCTTCACCCGGGGGTACGCCAGCTCGTCGCCGATGATGAACAGGTAGCCGCGCCGGCCCCGCTGCTCCCAGCAGTCGGTGACCGTGTGCCGGGCCATGAAGTACATGGCCAGCTCGTACGACTCGGTCATCTGGCCGCCACCGCCGCCCTCGAGCACGATCCGGCCGAGGTCGTCGTCCATCCGGTTGTCGGACTCGAACTGGCCGATCTGCAGCGGCACCCGGTCGCAGGTGGCGTCGCCGATCGCGCCGAACATGATCTGCGGGTCGTGGGCGTACCCCTGGCGCAGCAGCAGGCCGAGCAGCTGCGGCAGCTTGGTCTGGAGGGTACGGGGGACGTGGCCCATCGAGCCGGTCACGTCGAACAGGACCGCGATGGCGGTCGACTGCGGGTGCTCGGCGGAGTCCCGGCTCTCCCGGACCGCGCCGCGCGGGTCGAGCGCGGGGTGCACGGTCCGCGCCCCGCTGTCGCTGTAGGAGAAGGCGCTCTTTCCGGTGGTCCGCCGGTAGCGGTCGGCGGCGTCGTACACGTCGGTGGACCAGATTCCGCTGCCCATGGCAGCCTCCCTAGGGGTTGAGGGTGAACGGTCGGAACGTGCGGGGGCCGAAGAGGCGTTCCAGCATCTCGTCGAGTTCGGCGAGCAGCCGCCAGGCGTCGTCGGGCCGGGCGGCCAGCGTCGAGCGTCGGCAGCCGGCCGCGAAGGCGCGCAGCTCGCGCGGGGCGCGGTCGGCCATCAGCCAGGTCATGCAGCGGGCGGCCATGGCCAGGTCGGTGCCGGGGCCGGCGGGCCGCCGGCCGGTCACCTCCGCCGGGTACCAGTCCTCGTGGCCGGGGACCAGCGCCGGGACGGCACCCTCGCCGACCACGGAGAAGCACCAGTCGACCAGCACCAGGCCGTGCGCGTCCGGCTCGATCAGCACGTGCCGGGGGAGCACCGCGCCGTGCACCACGCCGGCCCGGTGAGCCAGGCCGAGGGCGACCAGCAGCCGCCGCCACATCCAGGCCGCGTCGCGGGGGTCCAGCCCGTCCGGGTACGCCCGGCGCACCTCGTCCAGGCTGTGCAGCCCGGGCACCGCGGCCACCACGTTGACCCGGCGTTCCGCCCCGCTCCCCGGATCGCGGACGGGAAAGGAGTCGACCAGCCGGGGCACGTACGGCAGGTGGCGCGGGTCGCCCCGCTCCTCGATCGCCCGCAGGGCGCGCGCCTCGCCGGCCATCAGGTCGTTGTCGGCCGGGCTGCGCGGCAGTTTGAGCAGCCGGTCCGCCCCGACGTCGTGCAGGTCGGCCAGGTCCCCGGCGTACGCGACCCGGTGGAGGCGGTAGCCGCCGAGGATGGTGCTCCGGCCGCCCCGCCACCGGCCGGTGACCACCGTCAGCGCGTCGGTGGCGGCGACGCGTACCGCCTCGTCGGCCGCGCCCAGCCGGTCGGGGTGCAGGGCCGCGACCAGCTCGCGGTAGCGGCGGGCGGGCGCCTCGGTGCCGAACAGGTCGGCGTCGCTGCGGGCCGCCGTGACCAGCCGGATGGCCTCCTCGGTCCTCACCGCACCGTCTCCTCCCGGGCGGGGCGCAGCAGCGCCGGGTGGAGCAGCCGGGCGTCGCCGGCCCGGTAGAGCCTGGCCCGGGGGCCGCCCCGGGCCCCGCCGCGCTCGGTGCTGGCCCCGGTGCTCTCCACGAAGCCGGGCACGGAGAGCACCTTGCGGTGGAAGTTGCCCGCGTGCAGCGGGTGCCCCCAGACCGTCTCGTAGACCGCCCGCAGCTCGGTGACGGTGAACTCGGGGTCGAGGAAGCGGGTCGCGAGGGGCGTGTATTCCAGCTTGGACCGGGCCCGCTCCAGGCCGTCGTCGATGATCCGGCCGTGGTCGAAGGCGAGCTGCCGGCTGCTGAGCGCGGTCACCGGCAGCCAGGCCGCCTCGTCGGCGTCGGTGCCGGCGGCGGGGTCCGGCAGGTCGGGGGCGAAGGCCAGGTGGGCGACCGAGACGACCCGCATCCGCGGGTCCCGGTCCGGCGCGCCGTAGCTGCCGAGCTGTTCCAGGTGCACCCGGCGCAGCCGCTCACCGCCGAGCCCGGTCTCCTCGGCCAACTCGCGGCGGGCGCCGGCGGCCAGGTCCTCGTCCGGCCGGACGAACCCGCCGGGCAGCGCCCAGTGGCCCTCGTACGGCGGCGCGCCCCGGCGGATCAGCAGCAGGTGCAGCGCGCCCTCGCGGATGGTCAGCGCCACCACGTCGACGGTGACCGCGACCGCCGGGTAGTCCCGGGGGTCGTACGCGGCGAGGAAGTCCTGCTCGTTCACGGCGTCTCTCTCATCTTGAGAACAACTCAACCTGAGAACAACTTAGCGCAGGAAAGAGGGGTGTGCCAAGCCCCTCTTTCCTCAGCGGACGGTGCCGACCAGGTGCGGTCGCCCGTCCCGCGCGCTGTGCAGGGCGAAGTCCCAGTCCGCGCCGGTGGGCGTGGCGCTGAAGGCCACCGTGGACGGCAGCGGCACCGGCAGCTTGAACGAGACGTCCACCGTGTACGCCTCCGGCAGCCGGCTCTCCAGCGCGGCCAGGCACCGCGCCTTGCTCCACATGCCGTGCGCGATCGGCCGGGGGAAGCCGAACAGCCGCGCACCCAGTCGGGACGTGTGGATCGGGTTGTGGTCGCCCGAGACCCGGGCGTAGTCGGTGCCCACCCGCGGGGTGACCCGCCAGTGCGCCGACGCGGCCGGCGGGGCCGGGCGGTCACCCCGGTCGCGCCGCGGGCCGCCGCCCGTCTTCCGCTCCCGACCGAGGTACGTCGAGATGCCCCGCCAGACCTCCTCGCCGTCGACCGAGCCGACCAGCACCACGTCGAGCTGCCGGCCCCGCTCGTGCGGGCGCAGGTTCTCCGCGTACGTGCGGAAGTCCACGGTCTCGCCGGCCTCGACCGGCCGGTGCACGGTGATCCGGTTCGTCACGTGCACCACCCCGCCCAGCGGAACGGGGAACTCCGCCGCCGTCATCAGCCGCAGTGACAGCGGAAAGCCCAGCACGTGCAGGTACGTCCCCGGCAGCCGGTCGGCCAGCCGGAACCCGCAGACCCGGTCGTAGTCGGCCAGGTGGGCCCGATCCACCGTCACCCCGGTAACGCCCAACTCCACCTCGGGCACACCGTGCTGACGCCGACGGCCCGTGCCGGGCAGCGCGCCGAGCAGGGCGCGCCGGTAGAGCGCACCGGCCGCCGGCAGCCGGGGCAGGTCGATCCGGACCCGCCCCTCCGGGCCGGCCAGCGTCCCCACCCCGCCGGCCGTCGACCGGCCCGCCGCGACGGCGCTGGAGAGGTCGTGGGTGAGATCGTTCGCCAGCGCGGACAGGTCCTGGGTCGCCTCGGTGGCCAGGGTGGGCCGGTCCTCCCTCGCGTCGCGCGACGGCTCGGAGCCACCGCGCGCGGCCAGGGCGTTCCGGGCCGCCGTCAGGTCCATGGTCGGACCGTCGATCAGCTCGTGCACCGACAGTTCCTCGGCCGGCTCCGCCGACCGCCGCTTCCGCCGCGCCATCACGCCCCCAGCAGGCTCTGGCCGCAGACCCGGACGATGTTGCCGGTGACCGCGCCGGACGCCGGCCAGGCCAGCCAGCCGATCGTCTCCGCCACGTCCACCGGCAGGCCGCCCTGGGCCATGCTGTTCATCCGCCGGCCCGCCTCCCGGATCAGCAGCGGGATCCGTGCGGTCAGCCGGGTCTCGATGAAGCCGGGCGCGACCGCGTTGAGGCTGATGCCCCGACCGCTCAGCACCGGGGCGAGCGAGTCGACCAGGCCGATCACGCCGGCCTTGCTGGTCGCGTAGTTGGTCTGGCCCCGGTTGCCGGCGATGCCGGCGATCGAGGAGACCGAGACGATCCGGCCGCCGGCGGGGATCAGGTCGCGCTCCAGCAGCACGTCGTTGATCCGCTCCTGGCTGGACAGGTTCACGTCGATGACCTGGTCCCAGCGGTCCGCGTCCATCCGGCCGAGGGTCTTGTCCCGGGTGATGCCGGCGTTGTGCACCACCACGTCGACCCGGCCGTGCCGGCTCGCCAGGTGCTCGGCCAGCCGGGTCGGCGCGTCCGGCGCGGTCAGGTCGAGCTGCACGGCGGTGCCGCCGATCTCGTTGGCCACCTCGGCCAGCGCGTCCCCGGCCGCCGGCACGTCCAGCGCCACCACCTTGGCGCCGTCCCGGGCGAGCACCCTGGCCAGCGCCGCGCCGATGCCCCGGGCGGCCCCGGTGACCAGCACGACCTGCCCGTCCAGCGGCCGGTCCCAGTCGGCCGGCGCGACGGCGGTGCCGGCGCCGACCCGGATCACCTGACCGGAGACGTACGCGGACCGGCCAGACAGCAGGAAGCGCAGGGTGGCCTCCAGGCTGACCGGGGTGCCGGTGTCGCCGTCCTTCGTCACGTACACCAGTTGCGCGGTGACGCCCCGGCCGAACTCCTTGCCGATGCTGCGGGTCAGCCCCTCCAACGCCCGCTGGGCGGTCGCCTCGCGGGGCGAGCCGCACTCGGCCGGCGGGGTGCCCAGCACGATCACCCGGCCGCTCGGGGTCAGGGACCGGGCGTGCGGGTGGAAGAAGTCGTAGAGCTGGCGCAGCCCGGTGGAGTCGGCGATGCCGGTGGCGTCGTACACCAGGCCGGCGTAGCGCGCCGTGGCGTCGGTGGCCGCGACCGGGTCGCGCAGCTCGACTCCGGCGAAGGTCAGCAGCTTGGTGACCTGCTCGGTGAGCCGGCTGCCGTCCGCGGCACCGAGCAGGACCGGCCCGGGGACGAGCGGGTCGCCCGGCGTGTGCCGGCGCAGTCGGGGCGGGTCGGGCAGCCCGAGGCGCTTGACCAGCGCCCGGCCTGCCCCCGTCTGGACGAAGCTCGCGTAGCGGTCGCTCATGACCGTAGCCTACTGGTGAGTAGGTTGGACGCAACCCCCTGCGGGCGACGTCCCGGTCAGTCGTCCCTGCCCGGCCGGGCGGTTCGTTCGGCCCGCCACCGGTCCACCAGGGCGGGGAGCTCGCGGAACATGAATCCGTAGAAGTCCCGCATCTCCGCCAGTCGCCGGGCGGCGGGGCTGTCCTTCCCGGCTGCGGCTATCCCCTCGTCGGCCGCCTCGAACATGGACTTGACCATGCCGTTCTGCGTGGACATCAGGGTCGCCCAGGCGCCCTCGCGCAGCCGGTAGTGCTCCCGGCGGCTGCCCGGTGCCGGCACCCGTTCGATCAGGCCGACGGTGGACAACATCTTGATCGCGCCTGACACCGAGCCCGAGCTGATGCCGAGCTGCTCGGTCAGCTCGGTGGCGGTCACGCTCTCCGCGTCGGCGAAGAGGAAGGCCGCCATGACGCGCGCGGTCGCCTTCTGCAGGCCGCCCTCGGAAAGGACGAGCGCCATCCGTTCGGCCGCTGCGCCGGTGTCCGCCACGTGGTCCTCCTCCGGTGTCAGGCGTAACTCTAACATCTCTCAGTCTTCAAAAATCTCTGAAGGCTCTGATAGGTTGACGACATGCCTCCCGTCATCGAGCTCACCGAGCTCACCAAGACGTACGGATCCCGCCGTGGCCTCGCCGGCCTCACGCTGGACGTGCAGCCCGGCGAGGTGTTCGGCTACCTCGGGCCCAACGGGGCCGGCAAGTCGACCACCATCCGGCTGCTGCTGAACCTCATCCGCCCCACCTCGGGCTCGGCCCGGGTGTTCGGCCTCGATCCCGGGGCGGACCCGGTCGGCCTACGCCGCCGGATCGGCTACCTCCCCGGTGACTTCGTGGTCGACGGTCGCCAGCGGGCCGGCGAGTGCCTGACCTTCCTGGGCAATCTGCGGGGCGGCGTACCCGCGGCCCGGATCGTCGAGCTGGCCGACCGTCTCGACCTGGACCTCACCGCCCGGATCAGGAGCCTGTCCAAGGGCAACCGGCAGAAGGTGGGACTGGTGCAGGCCTTCATGCACCGGCCCGAGCTGCTGATCCTGGACGAGCCGACATCCGGGTTGGACCCCCTCGTGCAACAGACGTTCCTGGCGCTGGTCGCCGAGGCCCGGCGGGACGGGCGGACCGTCTTCATGTCCAGTCACATCATGAGCGAGGTCGAGGCGGTGGCCGACCGCGTCGCGATCATCCGGGAGGGTCGCCTGGTCGCGCTGGACCCGGTTGCCGACCTGCGCAGCCGGTCCCAGCTGCGGGTTCGGCTCACCTTCGGCGAGCCGGTCCGGGCCGCCGAGTTCAGCGGCCTGCCCGGCGTACGGGACCTGGTCGTGCAGGGCTCCGTCCTCGACTGCCGGCTCGACGGCACCCCGGACGCTCTGATCAAGGTCGCTGCCCGGCACTCCGTCGTCGGGCTGCGTGCCGACACCCAGGACCTGGAGGAGCTGTTCCACGGCTACTACGCCGGTCCCGCCGAGCGGCAGGAGGTCGGCGATGTCGCCTGACCTCCACCCCGTCCCCGGGAGCTCCCGGGCCGCCCGCGTCTTCGGCCGGTCGATGGCCGGCAAGACGCTCCACGACAACCGTCGGATCTTCACCGTCTGGGCGCTGGTCACCGGTCTGCTGGCCGTGCTGTACGCCAGCTTCTACCCGCAGCTGAGCGCCCAGTCGGCCGCGAACGCGCCGGAGGCGATGCGCGGCTTCGGACTGGACGACACCTCGACCGCGGCCGGCTACCTGCAGGGGGCGGTGTTCGGGCTGCTCGTGCCGCTGCTGCTCATGTTCTACGGGGCGGCGACCGGAGCGCGGATGACGGCTGCCGACGAGGAATCGGGGTACCTGGACCTGCTGCTGGCCCACCCGATCGGCCGGGCGCGGCTGCTGCTGCACCGCTTCGCGGCCCTCGCCGCCGGCGCCGTGGTGATCTCCGCCGTCGTCCTGGTCGCCGTGCTCGCCGTCCGGACGAGCGCCGGCCTGGACTCGATCAGCGTCACCAACTTCGTTGCCCAGGCGGTCAACCTGATGCTGCTCGGCGTCTTCTTCGGCGCGCTCGGTACGGCGCTCGGCGCGGCCACCGGGAAGAGCCGGGCGGTGGTCTTCGGCCTCACCGCCGGCCTGGGGGTGCTCAGCTATGCGCTGAACGGGCTCGCGCCACAGATCGGCGCGGAGTGGGCCCGCCACTTCACCCCGTTCCACTACTACATCGGCGGGGAGCCACTGCGGCACGGCTTCGCCGCCACCGACCCGGTCGTCCTGGCCGTCGCCACGGCCGTTCTGTTCGGGGTGGGCATCCTCCGGTTCGTACGCCGCGACCTCGGTCGCTGAGCCGGAGCCCCGCGGCGCATCCGGCCCGGCACGCGTATCCGTGCCGAGCCGGTGCCCGCAGGACTCGCGCCGCAACCCCCCGGCGGCGTAGCCTACTGGCGAGTAGGTTCGGGTCAGCAGCTTCGGAGGAGGCCGATCGTGCAGAGTGTCCGGCGGGTCGCGGTCATCGGGGGCAACCGCATCCCCTTCGCCCGGTCCAACTCGCGGTACGCGCACGCGTCCAACGCCGACATGCTCGGCGCGGCCCTGGACGGTCTGGTCGCCCGGTTCGGCCTCGCCGGGCAGCGGGTCGGTGAGGTGGTCGCCGGCGCGGTGCTCAAGCACTCCCGGGACTTCAACCTCACCCGCGAGGTGGTGCTCGGCTCCCGCCTCGACCCGCACACCCCGGCGTACGACATCCAGCAGGCCTGCGGCACCGGCCTGGAGGCCGCGATCCTGGTCGCCAACAAGATCGCCCTCGGGCAGATCGAGGTCGGCATCGCCGGTGGGGTGGACACCACCTCGGACGCGCCGCTGGCGATCAACGAGGACCTGCGCCGCACCCTGCTCCAGCTCAGCTCCGCGCGGACCCTCGGTGAGCGGCTGAAGGTCGCCGCGAAGCTCCGCCCGCACCAGCCGTTCCGGCCGGAGATCCCGCGCAACGCGGAGCCGCGTACCGGGCTGTCCATGGGGGAGCACGCCGCGCGGACGGCGCTGCGCTGGAACGTCGACCGGCCGGCCCAGGACGAGCTGGCGCTGCGCTCGCACCAGCGGCTCGCCGCCGCGTACGACAAGGGGTTCTTCGACGACCTGATGACCCCCTACCTGGGGCTGACCCGCGACCAGAACCTGCGGCCGGACACCAGCCTGGAGAAGCTCGGCTCGCTCAAGCCGGTCTTCGGCGCGAAGGGCCCGGACGCCGAGCGGGCCACCATGACGGCCGGCAACTCCTCCCCGCTCACCGACGGCGCGTCCACGGTGCTGCTGGCCAGCGAGGAGTGGGCCCGCGAGCACAACCTGCCGGTGCTGGCCTGGTTCTCCTGGTCGGAGACCGCCGCGGTCGACTTCGTGCACGGCGACGAGGGGCTGCTGATGGCCCCCGCGTACGCGGTGCCCCGGATGCTGGCCCGGGCCGGCCTGGCCCTCCAGGACTTCGACTTCTACGAGATCCACGAGGCGTTCGCCTCGCAGGTGCTGGCCACCCTGGCCGCCTGGGAGTCGCCGGAGTTCTGCAAGGAGCGCCTCGGCCTGGACGCCCCGCTCGGCGCGATCGACCGGGACAAGCTCAACGTCAACGGCTCCTCGCTCGCCGCCGGGCACCCGTTCGCCGCCACCGGCGGGCGGATCGTGGCCACCCTGGCCAAGCTCCTCGACCGGAAGGGCAGCGGCCGGGGCCTCATCTCCATCTGCGCCGCCGGTGGGCAGGGCGTGACCGCGATCCTGGAGCGCTGAGGGCGTTGATCGCCCCAGGAGTGCCGCGTCCTGCCCCTCCTCACCGCCTGCCCGCCACGCGTCCACACCCCTGATCCTCGATCCGCGTGACCGCTGGCACACCGCACGCCGCCAGCCCTTCGTCGTACGAAAGAATGAGGGCCGTGACGACGATCCCGAACGTGCTCGCCAACCGGTACGCCTCGCCCGAACTGGTCGCCCTCTGGTCGCCCGAGGAGAAGGTACGGATGGAGCGGCGGCTCTGGCTCGCCGTGCTGAAGGCGCAGCGGGACCTCGGCGTGCCGGTGCCGGACGGCGTGGTCGAGGCGTACGAGCGGGTGGTCGACGACGTCGACCTGGCCTCCATCGCGGCGCGCGAGCGGGTCACCCGGCACGACGTGAAGGCCCGGATCGAGGAGTTCAGCGCCCTCGCCGGCCACGAGCACGTGCACAAGGGGATGACCTCTCGGGACCTCACCGAGAACGTCGAGCAGCTCCAGATCCGGGCCTCGCTGGAGCTGATCCGGGACCGGGTGGTGGCCACCCTGGCCCGGCTCGCCTGGCACGCCCACGAGTACTCCGGCCTGGTGATGACCGGCCGGTCGCACAACGTCGCCGCGCAGGCCACCACGCTGGGCAAGCGGTTCGCCTCGGCGGCCGAGGAGCTGCTGATCGCGTACGAGCGGCTGGCGGACCTGATCGCCCGCTACCCGCTGCGCGGGATCAAGGGGCCGGTGGGCACCGCCGCCGACCAGCTCGACCTGTTCGACGGCGACGCCGACAAGGTGGCCGAGCTGGAGCGCCGGGTCGCCGGGCACCTCGGGTTCGGCCGGGTGCTGGACAGCGTCGGCCAGGTCTACCCGCGCTCGCTGGACTTCGACGTGCTCTCCGCGCTGGCCCAGGTGGCCGCCGCGCCGTCGTCGCTGGCCACCACGATCCGGCTGATGGTCGGCCAGGAGCTGGTCACCGAGGGCTTCAAGCCCGGCCAGGTCGGTTCCAGCGCGATGCCGCACAAGATGAACACCCGCTCATCCGAGCGGGTGAACGGCTTCGCGGTGATCATCCGGGGCTACCTGTCGATGGTCGGCGAGCTGGCCGGTGACCAGTGGAACGAGGGGGACGTCTCCTGCTCGGTGGTCCGCCGGGTCGCCCTGCCCGACGCGTTCTTCGCCGCCGACGGGCTGTTCCAGACCTTCCTCACCGTGCTCGACGAGTTCGGGCCGTACCCGGCGGTGATCAACCGGGAGCTGGAGCGCTTCCTACCGTTCCTGGCCACCACCAAGATCCTGGTGGCGGCGGTCCGGCGCGGGGTCGGCCGGGAGGTGGCGCACGAGGTGATCAAGGAGCACGCGGTCTCGGTGGCGCTGGCCATGCGGGAGAAGGGCGCGGCCGAGAACGACCTCTTCGACCGCCTCGCCGCGGACGGCCGCCTCGGCCTGACCCGCGCCGAGATCGACGCCCTGGTCGCCGACCGCAACGCCTTCGTCGGCGCCGCAGGAGCCCAGGTCGACCGCGTAACCGCCCGCATCTCCAAGATCGTCGAAACCCACCCGCACGCCGCCGCCTACTCCCCCCCGCCGATCCTCTGACCCGCCGCCCCGCCACCCTGCTGCTCCGCCCCCCCTGCCGCTCGCCCCCCCTGCCGCTGTTGATCAAGATGTTTGCGGCTGAGTTGATCTCCCTGTTGACGCAAACCTCTTGATCAACACGGGATGGGGTGGGGTCAGGAGTCACGGGTGGGGGTTTCGGCGGCCGAGGACAGGTTGGGGGCGCTGGCGGGTTCGGCGATGCCGCCGGGGGCCTCGGCGATCTCCGGTTCGTGCGCCGTCTCGGCCGCGATCATGGGCTGGTCCGGCGGCATGACGTCCGGCGTCTTGGGCACCACGATCACCGCTGTGCCGTACGCGCAGATCTCCATCCACATCTCGCCGCAGTCCCGGCTGTCGAAGCGCATGCCGATCACGGCGTTCGCGCCCAGCCGGCGGGCCTCCTCGCCGAGCCGGGCCACCGAGTCGGTACGCCAGCGGGTGAGGTTGTCCGGCGCCATCGGGTCGTAGGCGCCACCGCGCAGGTTCTTGACCCCCTCGCGGTAGGGGTTCCGGGTCCTCGCCATCGAGGAGACCACTTCGCCGAGGATCTGGCGGATCTCGTAGCCAGGCAATTGATCCGTCGTCACGACCAGCACGGTTCCGATGCTGTCAGCCGTTCGGCGGCCGGTTCGCGAGCCGTGTTCACCTGCTCGGATGCTGCAAAACGGCGCGGCGCGGACGGTTGGGGTGCCACCGGCCCATCCGCGCCGCACCCGGTCCTAACCGTCAGACACCGGCCACCGAGGCGATCCAGGGCCGGTTGTACGCGACACTGCCGCGGCCCGCCCGAGTCGCCCCGCCGGGCGTTGCCGCTGATCCTGGTGCTCCGGCTCGCCTGCCCGCCCGACGCGGAATTCATCGACGCCGGGCGATGAACGGTGGGGCGAAGGGAGGTGCGTCACAAGGCTCAGGTCGATGCCAGTTGATCCACCGTGTGCCCTCCGGGCGCCCGGTCGCGGTCTGTCGGGAATCGGTCCCGCGATCGGCCGCGAACATGGAAAATGCCTGGTGAGGAGGGCTGTCACCGCAGCCGGGCCGAGTCGTCCGGCAACGAATTCATATCGAGGTCGCAACGAACCCGCATCGGCGTTCCGTCCGCGCGGCCGGTCACGTCGATCACTGCCTGAACTGGCCCCGGCCGGTTCAGGCCAGGCGGTATCTGCCAGGTAGGCTGGCTGCGCTCGCCCGTAGTGGGCCGGCACCCAACTGCGTACACAGTCAGGAGTGCCCCGTGCCTCGCGTCGTCGTCGACGTCATGCTCAAGCCCGAGATCCTCGATCCTCAGGGCCAGGCCGTCGCAAACGCGCTGCCCCGGCTCGGCGTCAGCGACGTCGCCTCGGTCCGGATCGGCAGGCGGATCGAGATCGAGTTCACCGGTGAACCGGACCTGGACCGGGCCCGGGAGATCGCCGACAAGCTGCTCGCCAACCCGGTCATCGAGGACTTCGCCGTCCGCCTGGTCGAGGCCGACGAGACCGCGGACGCACACTCGTGACCGCCCGGGTCGGTGTGGTGACCTTCCCCGGCTCGCTCGACGACGGGGACGCGGCGCGGGCCGTACGGATCGCCGGGGCCGAGCCGGTCCGGCTCTGGCACGGCGACCCGGGGCTGTACGGGGTGGACGCGGTCGTCCTGCCCGGCGGTTTCTCCTACGGTGACTACCTGCGCTGCGGGGCCATCGCCCGGTTCGCCCCGGTGATGGAGACGATCGTGGACGCCGCCCGGGGCGGTCTCCCGGCGCTCGGCATCTGCAACGGTTTCCAGATCCTCTGCGAGGCCCACCTGCTGCCCGGCGCGCTCACCCGCAACCAGCATCTGCACTTCCGCAACCGGGACCAGATCCTCCGCATCGAGGCCGTCGACACCGCCTGGACGAACGCGTTCCAGCCCGGCCAGGAGGTGCTGATCCCGGTCAAGAACGGCGAGGGCTGCTACGTCGCCGACCCGGCGACCCTGGACCGGCTGGAGGCCGAGGGCCGGGTGGTCGCCCGCTACCTCGGCGGCAACCCCAACGGTTCGCAGCGCGACATCGCCGCGATCACCAACGAGGCCGGCAACGTGGTCGGCATCATGCCGCATCCCGAGCACGCGGTGGAGGCGCTCACCGGCCCCTCGCTGGACGGTCTCGGCTTCTTCACCTCGGTGCTCAAGCACCTGGTGGGGGCGCCGGCGTGAGCGTGCGCGGCGGGATCATCGGTCGGCTCACCCGCCGCCACGGCGGCGAGCGCAGCGAGGAGAGGTCATGACCACCCATCCGGACCCGGCCCTGCAGGAGACGCCGGCCGTCGTGCCGCAGGCCGGCCCGGCGGACGACTGGGCCCGCGGCCTGGACACCGTGCCGCAGGCCGTCGAGACCCCGGACGAGCTCCAGCCGTACGCGGAGCTGGGCCTCCGTGACGACGAGTACGACCGGATCCGGCACATCCTCGGCCGCCGGCCCACCCAGGCCGAGCTGGCCATGTACTCGATCATGTGGAGCGAGCACTGCTCCTACAAGTCCAGCAAGGTGCACCTGCGCCAGTTCGGCGAGAAGGCCCCACCGAGCGACCGGCTGCTCGCCGGCATCGGGGAGAACGCCGGCGTGGTCCGGGTCTCCGACGAGCTGGCGGTGACCTTCAAGGTCGAGTCGCACAACCACCCGAGCTTCGTCGAGCCGTACCAGGGCGCGGCGACCGGCGTGGGCGGCATCGTCCGGGACATCCTCGCCATGGGAGCCCGCCCGGTCGCGGTGATGGATCCGCTGCGCTTCGGCGCGGCCGACCACCCGGACACCGCCCGGGTGCTCCCCGGCGTGGTGGCCGGCGTCGGCGGCTACGGCAACTGCCTGGGCCTGCCGAACATCGGCGGTGAGGTCGTCTTCGACCCGTGCTACCAGGGCAACCCGCTGGTCAACGCGCTCTGCCTCGGCGTGCTGCCGGTCGACCGGCTGCAGAAGAAGGAGGCCGCCGGCCCCGGCAACGTCGTGGTGCTGATGGGCGCCAAGACCGGCCGCGACGGCATCGGCGGCGTGTCGGTGCTGGCCAGCGCCACCTTCGACGAGGGCAGCGAGCAGCGCCGCCCGTCGGTCCAGGTGGGCGACCCGTTCACCGAGAAGCTGCTGATCGAGGCCTGCCTCGAGCTGTACGACGCCGAGCTGGTCGTCGGCATCCAGGACCTCGGCGGCGCCGGCCTGACCTGCGCGCTCACCGAGACCGCCGCGGCGGCCGGCACCGGCATGCGGGTGTGGCTGGAGCGGGTGCCGCTGCGCGAGCCCTCGATGGAGCCGCACGAGATCCTGGCCAGCGAGTCGCAGGAGCGGATGCTGCTGGTCGTCGCCCCGGACAAGCTGGAGGCGGTGCTCAAGACGGCCGAGAAGTGGGGCGTGCTCGCCACCGCCATCGGCGACGTCACCCCGCCGGCGCCGGACGGCCGGCCGGGTCGCCTGCTGATCACCTGGCGCGACCGCGTCGTGGTCGACGTGCCGCCGGGCTCGCTGGTCGACGACGGTCCGGTCTACGCCCGCCCGATGCGGGAGCCGGCGGACCTGATCCTGCTCCAGGCCGACCGGGCCGAGACGCTGCCCCGGCCGAGCACCCCCGACGCGCTGCGCGAGACCGTGCTGCGGATGATCGCGTCGCCCAACCTCGCCGACAAGACCTGGGTCACCGAGCAGTACGACCGGTACGTGCTCGGCAACACCGTGCTCGCCCAGCCGGAGGACTCCGGCGTGATCCGGATCGACGAGCGGACCGGTCTCGGGGTCGCCCTCTCCGTCGACGGCAACGGCCGGTACGCGCGCCTCGACCCGTACCACGGGACGAAGCTCGCGCTGGCCGAGGCGTACCGGAACGTGGCGGTGACCGGCGCGACGCCGATCGCGGTGACCAACTGCCTCAACTTCGGCTCGCCGGAGGACCCGGGCGTGATGTGGCAGTTCGCCGAGGCCGTCCGCGGCCTGGCGGACGGCTGTCTGGAGCTGGGCATCCCGGTCACCGGCGGCAACGTCAGCTTCTACAACCAGACTGGCGCGGCGGCCATCCACCCGACCCCGGTGGTCGGTGTGCTCGGCGTGCTGGACAACGTCGCCGAGCGGGTGTCGATGGGCTTTGTGCCGCGCCCGGCCGGCGACCACGACCAGCTCTTCCTGCTGGGCGAGACGCACGTCGAGCTCTCCGGCTCGGAGTGGGCCTGGGTGACCCACGAGCACCTCGGCGGCATCCCGCCGCAGGTCGACCTGGCCCGCGAGCGGCAGCTCGCCGCGCTGGTGGCCGCCGCCGCCCGGGTGGGGCACCTCAGCTCCGCGCACGACCTCTCCGACGGTGGCCTGGCCCAGAGCCTGGTCGAGTCCTGCCTGCGGCGTGGCGTGGGTGCCCGGATCGCGGTGCCGGAGCAGTTCGCCGGTGGCTCGATGCCGTTCGTCTTCCTGTTCAGCGAGTCCGCCGGCCGGGTGCTGGTGTCGGTGCCGCGCGGGCACGAGAAGGCGTTCACCGCCCTCTGCGCCGAGCACGGCGTGCCGTGGGAGTTCATCGGGGTCACCGACCCGGCGGGCGGCGCCCTGGAGGTGCACGGCCAGTTCCGGATCGGCCTCGACGAGCTGCGCGCCGCGCACGGCGAGACCCTGCCGCGCCTCTTCGGCGGCGCGGAGACGGCTCAGGTGGCGGTGGAGGCGACCCGTACCGGGACCACCACCGTCCTGCCGGCCACCGCCGAGCAGCCGGTGGACGTCGACCCGGAGGCGGTGGCCGCCGAGCCGATCGCCCAGGTCGGGGCGGCCGACGGCGAGGCCAGGGTGGACGGGCAGCCGGACGCTGCCGAGGCTGGTCCGGAGACCGTTGACGCGCCGGTCGAGGCCGTGGACGCGCCCGCTGCGGTCGCAGAGCCGGCGTCGGACGACGTCGACGCCCCCGAGGCGGCCTCCGCCCCGACCGAGGCCGGCCCGGACGGGTCCGCGACGGCTCCCGGTGACCCGGACCAGCCCGCCGCGCCCGATCAGCGCTGAGGCCCTGGCCTTGGCCGTCTACGCCCAGCCCGGTTCCGGCGCTCGGTTCGACTGGGGGCTGACCGGGGCGGCGGAACTCGGCCGGGTCTGCGCGGCACTGGTGGTGGTGGACGTGCTCTCGTTCACCACCGCCGTCGAGGTGGCGGTCGGCCGCGGCATGCGGGTGCACCCGTTCCCCTGGGGGGAGCAGGCGGCCGAGTACGCGCGTCGGGTGGGTGCCGTGGCCGCGGTCGGCCGCCGGAAGATGACCCCGGAGCATCCGTGGTCACTCTCGCCGGCGGCGTTGCGGACCGCGCCGGTCGTCCACGACCTGGTGCTGCCCTCGCCGAACGGCTCGGCCATCAGCGCCGCCGCGAGCGCCACCGGCGTGCCGGTGGTCGCGGCGTGCCTGCGTAACGCCCGCGCCGTCGGGCGCTGGCTGCGCGCCCAGGGGTACGGCTCGAACGATGCTCCGGTGGGCGTGGTGGCCGCCGGGGAGCGCTGGCCGGACGGATCGCTGCGGCCCTGCGTGGAGGACCAGCTGGGGGCGGCCAGCGTGCTGGACGCCCTCTCCGGCGCACCGGGTGGGCTCTCGGTGGAGGCGGCGATGGCGCTGGCCGCGCTGGCCAGCACGCCGGACGTGCCGGCCGCCGTGCGGGGCTGTGTCTCGGGGCGCGAGCTGACCGAGGGTGGCTTCGCCGAGGACGTGGCGGTCGCCGTCCAGGTCGGCGTCTCGGACGTGGTGCCGGTGCTCCGCCAGGGCTACTTCGCCGCCGCCTGATTTCCGCCGTCCACCGGTCGGGCATCCGCGACGCCGGCGGGCACCTCGTTCGCAGCGGCGCGGGAGCGATCGGTGGGGTGTCGAGCGCGGACGCCCGGAAAGTGCAGTGGCCGCCCGGAGGAACCGGGCGGCCACTGTCACGTTCGCTCGGGGCGTCGAGCCCCGGACGGTCAGTCGTCCAACCAGTCGAGCCGGCGACCGCCACGCTCCTGCGGGGCGTCACTCCGACCCCGGCCCGCCTGGGCGGGGTCGTTGTACTGGCCGCCGCCCTGGTCGTAGCCGCGGTTGTCGTAGCCGCGGTTGTCGTAACCGCCGCCCCGCTGCTGCGGGGGCTCCTGCCCGTAGCCGCCCTGCTGGCCGTAGCCACCCTGCGAGCCCTGGCCGTAACCGTCGTTGCCGCCGTAGCCGCCGCGCTGGTCGTAGCCGTCGTAGCCCTGCTGCTGGCCGCCGTCGTAGCCGCCGGACGGGCCGCTGTCGTAGCCGCCGCGGCCCGGGCCGTTGTCGTAACCGCCCTGGGCGCCGTAGCCACCGCCCGCACCGTAGCCGTTGTCCGGCTCCGGGCCGCGGGCGTAGTGGCCCTGGTCCTGCTGGCCGTAGCCCGGCCCCTGGTCGGGCTGGTAGGTGCTGGTCGGGTACGGGTCGGCCGGCGGCGCGTACGAGGTGCTGTCGCCGGCGTAGCGGCCGGTCGGCTCGTCGTACCGGTCGCCGCCGTAGCCGCCGCTCTGGGCGGACGCGTAGCCGCCGGCCCCGGCACCGTAGTCCCGGCTCCCGTAGCCGCCGCCCGAGGACGGCGCGTTGCCGTACCCGCCACCCGACTGCGGGGCGTTGCCGTAGCCGCCGCCCGAGGAGGGGGCGTTGCCGTAGCCGTTGTTGCCGTAGCCGCCCTGGCCCGGCTCCTCGCCGTAGCCGTTGCCGGCCCAGCCGCCCGGCCCGCCGCCGTACCCGGACCCGGCCGGCGCGCCGTACGGGTCCGGCGGGACGTCGTCCACGACCGGGCGGTGCATCATCGTCGGCGCGTCGCTCAGCGAGGCGCCACCGACCATCGTCGGCGCCGGCCCGGCGCCCATCCCGTTCACCACCCGGGTCTGGTCCTCCGCGCCCCGGTAGCCGCCTCGGGCGCCCGGCACGGCACCCGCCGCGGCGGCGCCACCGGGGCCGTCCCCGTCGGCGTCATCGCCCTCGTTCTTGCGGCGCATGTAGAGCAGCACGATGGTGCCGACGCCCACGGCCACGAAGAGGCCGCCGAGCAGGATCAGCAGCCAGGAGCCGAAGCCGCCGGAGTCCTCGGCGGCGGGCTGCTGGGCGGCGGGTGCCTCGCTGGCCGGCTCGTCGGTCACCTCGTCGGTCGGCTCGTCGGTCGGCAGGGCCTCGTCGGTCGCCGACGGGGTCGCGCTCGGGCTGGCCTTGACCTCGATCGGCACGCCGAGTCGGATGCCCGTCACGGCCTGGCCGGCCGAGGCGTTGATCGACTTGGTCGCGGTCTTGCCGTCCTTGCTGGCACCCATGTCGATCGGGCCGGGCGCGATCGGGTCCGAGGTCGACCCGGTGAAGCGGAAGTTGCCGCTGCTGTCACTGGTGGCCTGGCGCTGCCGGCCCTGGCTGTCCCGCAGCATGACGAGGGCGTTCGCCACCGGCTCCCCGTTGGCCGCGATGACCACCTTGCCGGAGACCGACTTCACGGTCTGCGGCGCGGGAGGCGCCTTGGCCTTCACGGTCAGCGAGAACGACGGCGTCGCGGGACCGGAGCTGTCCGGCACCACGCGCACGGTCACGTTGGCGCTGGCGTCGCCCGCGTTGTCGTTCGCCTTCAGTGTCAGCAGGATGGTCTTCGTCGACCCAGGGGGCCCGTTGAACTGGAAGTTCCCGCAACCACTGGCGCAGCTGACCCCGGACGGCAGGCCGGTCAGGCTGATCTCACCGCTCTTGTCGTTGAGATCAGGCCGGATGGTGACACTCACGGTGGCGTCGCTGCCGGCGTTGATCGTGACCGAGCCGGGGCTGACCGTGGCGTCCGCTGCCGAGGCGGGTGTAGCGGGGACGGCGAGCAGCGCGCCGAACACCAGCGCCACGACCACACCGGCCCGCTGCTTCCAGGCACGTCGGTGTGTTGACACGTCCACCGCCTTCCGGGTCTGATCTCCGGGCCGGCCGGGTGCCGGGCCCAGGTTGATCACTCACGGTACGAATACGCCGTCGGCAACTATGCCTTGTCTGACCGGATCATCTCTACCCAGGGCCGGCCTCGACCGTGGTCGGGTCGGGTCGTATCGTCCCGTCGTGTCCTCTCCGCACACTAATTCCGCCGCTGTCGCGGCAGCCTTGACGGCGCTGGATGAGGGGCGTACGCCCGAACGGCCGGTGTTCCGGGAGGCGGTCCGTACGCTCTTGGCCGACCTCGCGGAGCGCGCCCCCGGCCGATCGGTGGAGGTGCGGGTTCCACCCTACGGTGCGGTGCAGTGCGTGCCGGGGCCGCGACACACCCGCGGAACGCCCCCGAACGTGGTGGAGATGGACCCGACGACCTGGCTGGAGCTGGCCACCGGCCGGCTCGGGTGGGCGGAGGCGGTCACCGAGGGTCGCGTACGGGTCAGCGGGATCCGCGCCGACCTCTCCGCCCTCCTGCCGCTCTAGCTGGCGGTCCCGCTGCCAGCGGGCATCACCTTCAGTCGACGAATCGTGACTGTCGGTATCGACTCGCTGTCGCGTACACTGTCAGGCGACGACGGTCCCGGCCGACCACGCGGAGCTTGCCCCCCGACTCCGCCAGGCCAGTCCAGCAGAGGGAGCGGCAGGTGCCCCGAGGCGATGGCCGGCTGAGCCACGACCTTGACCCCCAACGACCCGGCCCCCAGGACGCGTGTGGCGTCTTCGGCGTCTGGGCGCCCGGGGAGGAGGTCGCCAACCTCACCTACTTCGGGCTCTACGCCCTCCAGCACCGTGGCCAGGAGGCCGCGGGCATCGCGGTGAGCGACGGCTCCGGCGTGGTGGTCTACAAGGACCTCGGCCTGGTCGCCCAGGTCTTCGACGAGCCGACCCTGGCCAGCCTGCGCGGGCACGTCGCGATCGGCCACGCGCGCTACTCGACCACCGGCGGCTCGACCTGGGAGAACGCCCAGCCGACGATCCGCGCGACCACGGCCGGCACCACCATCGCGCTGGCCCACAACGGCAACCTGGTCAACACCGCCGAGCTCCAGCGCGAGGTGGCCGAGCGGGGGATCCACCAGGACGGATCGACCAACGACACGTCGCTGGTGACCATGCTACTCGCCAGCCGGCCGGACCTCTCGGTCGAGGCGGCCGCGCTGGAGGTGCTGCCGCAGCTGCGCGGTGCCTTCAGCTTCGTCTTCATGGACGAGTCGACCCTCTACGCCGCGCGCGACCCGCACGGCGTACGCCCGCTGGTGCTCGGCCGCCTTGAGCGCGGTTGGGTGGTCGCCAGCGAGACGGCCGCGCTGGACATCGTCGGCGCGAGCGTGGTCCGCGAGGTCGAGCCGGGTGAGCTGATCGCCATCGACGAGGACGGGCTGCGCTCCACCCGGTTCGCCGCCCCGGAGCCGAAGGGCTGCCTCTTCGAGTACGTGTACATCGCCCGCCCGGACGCCACCATCGCCGGGCGGAACGTGCACGCGGCCCGGGTGCAGATCGGCCGCCAGCTGGCCAAGGAGCACCCGGTCGAGGCCGACCTGGTGATCCCGGTGCCCGAGTCCGGCACCCCGGCCGCGATCGGCTACGCCGAGGCCTCCGGCATCACCTACGGCGCCGGCCTGATGAAGAACCCGTACGTCGGGCGCACGTTCATCCAGCCGTCGCAGACCCTGCGCCAGCTCGGCATCCGGCTCAAGCTCAACCCGCTGCGGGAGAACGTCCGCGGCAAGCGCCTGGTGGTGGTGGACGACTCGATCGTCCGGGGCAACACCCAGCGGGCCATCGTGCGGATGCTGCGCGAGGCCGGTGCGCTGGAGGTGCACGTCCGGATCTCCTCCCCGCCGGTGAGCTGGCCCTGCTTCTACGGCATCGACTTCGCCACCCGGGCCGAGCTGCTGGCCAACGGGTTGGACAACGAAGGCATCCGGCGGTCGATCGGCGCCGACACGCTGGGTTACGTATCGCTTCCCGGCCTCATCGCCGCGACCGAGCAGCCGAAGACCCGACTGTGCCGGGCGTGCTTCGATGGGGAGTATCCGATCGAACTGCCGGCCGGGAACCTGATCGGCAAGCACGTACTCGAAGGAGTGGGCCGCCGGGTCGCCGCCGAGGCGGCGAGCGCCACGCCGGACGCCACCGCCACACTCGCCACTTACCGCCCATAGCACCGCCCGACGCGGGCCCGACCGCAACCGCGGCCCGCGAGAACCACTAAGGGGAGAACCGTGACCCACGTGTCCGAGCGCAGCGGCGCAGGAACCAGCCCGACGGGCGCCGGCGGCGACCGCCAGCCCTGGACGGCGGCCACCAGCCGCACGACGCGCAAACGCTCGGTCTCCTACGCCGACGCCGGGGTGTCGATCGACGCGGGTGACCGCGCGGTCGAGCTGCTGAAGTCCAAGGTCAAGCAGACCCGACGCCCGGAGGTCATGGGTGACCTGGGCGGCTTCGCCGGCCTGTTCCGGCTGGACACCAAGAAGTACAAGAGCCCGATCCTGGCCTCGTCGACCGACGGCGTCGGCACCAAGCTGGTGATCGCCCAGCAGCTCGACATCCACGACACGGTCGGCATCGACCTGGTCGCCATGGTCGTCGACGACCTGGTCGCCTGCGGCGCCGAGCCGCTCTTCCTGCTCGACTACATCGCCACCGGCGAGGTCGTCCCGGACAAGGTCGCCGAGATCGGCGCCGGCATCGCCGACGGCTGCCGGTACGCGGGCTGCGCGCTGCTCGGCGGCGAGACCGCCGAGCACCCCGGCGTGCTGCGCCCCGACGAGTACGACATCTCCGCCACCGGCGTCGGCGTGGTGGAGGAGAGCGAGATCCTCAGCCCGGAGCGGGTCGAGGTGGGCGACGTCGTGATCGCGATGCGCTCCTCCGGCCTGCACTCCAACGGCTACTCGCTGGTCCGGCACGTGCTGCTGGGCGTCGCCCGGATGCGGCTGGACGTGGTGATCGACGACTTCGGCCGGCAGCGGACCCTCGGCGAGGAGCTGCTCACCCCCACCAAGATCTACGCGCAGGACTGCCTCAAGCTGATCGCCGAGGCCGAGGTGCGGGCGCTGGCCCACGTCACCGGCGGCGGCATCCCGGGCAACCTGGTCCGGGTCCTGCCCGAGCACGTCGACGCGGTGGTCAACCGGTCGACCTGGAAGCCGCAGCCGATCTTCGACCTGATCCAGTCCAAGGGCCGGATCGAGGACCCGGAGATGGAGGCGACGTTCAACATGGGCGTCGGCATGTTCGCCATCGTCTCCGCCGAGGACGCCGACCGCGCGCTGGCCACCCTGACCGGCCGTGGCGTCGACGCCTGGCAGGCCGGCGAGATCATCGAGGGCTCCGGCAACGTGCAGATGATCGGTCAGCACACCCGAGGATGATCACGCTCCGGTGATCATCCGGCCACCTGATCGGGGGTTCACCCGAGTGGCCACCGCCGCCTAGCCTGAAGGGTCTGAAGGCTAGGCGGGGGAGGGTTGATGGCTGCGCGTACGCATCCGGGAATGCGCGGGATCGCTGCGGTTCCCTCGTACGTGGTGATGCAGCCGACCACGCTCTGCAACCTCGACTGTGTCTACTGCTACCTGCCGATGCGGGCGGCGGACCGGCGGATGCCGGTCGCGGTCGCCGAGGCGGTGGCGGCGTCGGTGAACCCGTGGGCGGCCGCCGGCCGCTTCTCGGTGGTCTGGCACGGCGGGGAGCCCCTCGCGGCCGGCAGGGAGCATCTGGCGGCCCTGCTGGCCCCGTTCGGGCCGGAGGTGGAGCACCACGTCCAGACCAACGCCACGCTGATCGACGACGCCTGGTGCGCCTTCTTCGCGGAGCACGGCATCCGGGTCAGCGTGAGCGTGGACGGGCCGCCGGAGCGCAACACCGAGCGGGTCACCCGGGGCGGCCGGCCGGCGTACGACCGGATCCTGGCCGGGGTGGCGGCGCTGCGCCGGCACGGGTTGCCCTTCTCGGCCCTGGCGGTGGTCTCGCGGCCGGCGCCGGGCCTCGCCACCGAGCTGTACGACTACTTCCTCGACCTCGGATGCGACGTGCTCGGCGTCAACATCGAGGAGACCGAGGGGGTCAACACCCGGACCAACGCCCGGGACGCCGCGGCGGTGACCGGCTTCTGGGCGGAGCTGGTGGCCGCCTGGCGCCGCGATCCCCGGATCCACCTGCGCGAGGTGGAGTGGTCGCTGCGCTACGCCGGGGCCGTGCTGGACGGCACCGCGGACGACCTGCTGCCCCGCCGGCTGGATCCGATCCCCACCGTCGCCCAGGACGGCTCGGTGGTCGTGCTCTCCCCGGAGCTGGCCGGCTTCACCGACCCCCGGTACGGCGACTTCAGCAGCGGCAACGTGCTGGCCACCCCGCTGACCGAGATCCTGGCCGGCGCCGGGCGTACGCCCTGGGTGGGGGAGTTCCTCACCGGGGTCGAGGCGTGCCGTTCGTCCTGCCCCTACTTTGGGTTCTGCGGCGGCGGCCACGCGGCCAACCGCTACTTCGAGCTGGGGCGTTTTGACGGTACGGAGACCGAGCACTGCCGCAACAGCAAGATCCGCCTATTGGAGGGAGTGTTGGAGCATGCCCGAGACCATGAGTCACCGGCAGCCTGAGCGCGTCGGGAGAGCCGACCAGGACCCGGTCGCCGACCGGGTGCGGGAAGCCGCCGTGGGGTTGACCGCACTGCTCCACGAGGCGGAGGCCGCGCGGCTGCTGCGGGCGGAGGTGTCGGGTGGCGACGGCGCCAGCGCGGTCTGCGCCTGGAACCACTTCGAGAACATCCCGACGTTCTACAACTGGAACAACCGGCCGCGCTGAGGGTGCGGCACCGGGATCAGGGACCTGGCCGGTGGGTTGACACGGCAGGTCCCTGATCGTCGGTCGGTACGCCGGCTTCCGCAGAGCACATGCGTGAGCACGCGGGGCTTACCGCGTGCTCAGATGCGACCGGAGGTCAGCGGGCCGGACGCGCCCAGGAATCCGGGTCGTCGTCCGCGTGATCCTCATCATCGTCGTCGACATACTCTTTGTAGTCGTCGTCGAAGTTGTGCTCAGACTTACCAGCACCCGCCAGTTCGCGCTGCAAGGCGGTGAGGTCGGTGTTCGGGGAGTGGTACTTCAACTCCCGGGCCACCTTCGTCTGCTTGGCCTTAGCACGGCCGCGCCCCATGGCTCGACCCCCTCGCACAGAATGCGGGGCAGCCCGAAGGCGGGCCCCGATGACGTCAGGCATCTCTCGTGGCTCTTACGGTACATGGGGATGCCACCGTTCGGCACCTCGGGTTACCGTCAGCCGGCCCTGCGCGTCGCAGTTACCCGGCCGTCACAAAGTGTACCCGGTAAGGAGCGATACCTGGGACCGGCCGTGACAGCGGGCAAACCGGTGCGAAACGTCCCATTTTCCAGCTTAACGCCGGGGTGGTCGGGCGCGCGACCCGGGGGCGGAGCAGGCGCCCCGCCCCCGGGTGACGTTCACCGCAGATGAATCGTGCGCAGCCGGCCGACCTCGGCCATCCGCCGCTCGGCGAGCCGGTCCGCGGCCACCGCCGGCGGGACGCCCTCGTCGTCGGCAAGGCGGAGGATCTCGCGGGTGGTGTCGTAGATGCGGGTGGCCCGGAGCTTCGCCCGCTCGAAGTTGAAGCCCTCGATCTCGTCGGCGACCTGGATCACACCGCCGGCGTTCACCACGTAGTCCGGGGCGTAGAGGATGCCCCGGTCGGCGAGGACCTTCTCGATGCCCGGGTGGGCGAGCTGGTTGTTCGCCGCGCCGGCGACCACCTTGGCCCGCAGCACCGGCACGGTGTCGTCGTTCAGGGCGCCGCCCAGCGCGCAGGGGGCGTACACGTCGATGTCGGAGGCGACCAGGGCGGCGGTGTCGTCCACCAGCTCGACCTGAGGATGGGTGGCGCGCACCCACTCCAGGGCCTTCGGGTTGACGTCGGTCGCCACCACCTCGGCGCCGTCCTCCAGCAGGTGCGCGGTCAGGTACTTGCCGACCTTGCCCAGGCCGGCCACGCCGACCCGCCGGCCGGACAGGGTCGGGGCGCCCCAGACGTGCTCGGCGGCGGCCCGCATGCCCTGGAAGACGCCCCAGGCGGTGAGGATCGAGGAATCGCCGGCGCCACCGTGCTCGACGCTGCGGCCGGTGACGTACCTCGTCTCGCGGGCGATCACGTCCATGTCGGCCACGTAGGTGCCGACGTCGCAGGCGGTGTAGTAGCGCCCGGCGAGGGACTCCACGAAGCGCCCGTACGCGCGCAGCAGGGCCTCGCTCTTGATCTGCTCCGGGTCACCCCAGATGACCGCCTTGCCGCCGCCGAGGTCGAGGCCGGCCAGGGCGTTCTTGTACGCCATGCCCCGGGAGAGGTCGAGCACGTCGGCGAGGGCCTCCTCCTCGCTCGCGTACGGGTAGAACCGGGTACCGCCGAGCGCGGGGCCCAGCGCGGTCGAGTAGATCCCGATGATCGCCTTCAGCCCGGACTGCTTGTCCTGGCAGAAGACCACCTGTTCGTGACCCGTGGCTCCCGGGTCTTCGGTGCTGGCGAAAACGCCCATCGCTGACTCCTGTGTCGGTGTGCGCCCTTGTGGGGTGCGACCTGGTGACGCCGGCGGGATGCTGCCGGTGCTGCTGAGCCTAATATCGGCCGAAGCCGTACTGTCGCGCACGTCACGCCACCTCGTCGCGGCGGCGGCGTACGGGTCCCGTCTCGTGGGAGGATCGCGCCGTGCCGTCGCTCTTCGCTTCTTACCTGCGCGTGTACGAGCCGCTGACCGCCTTCGATCGGGAACGTCAGTCGTTCTGGCGCCGGTACGTGCACGAGGGCCGGGCGATCGCCCCGCTCGAGGGTCCGGTACGGCAGCGGACCGCGGTGATCGAGGCGCTCGGCGCGGGCTGGACCCGGCTGCCCGACCTGCCCGACGAGGCGTACGTCCTGGAGGCAGACGACACCCTGCTGGTCTGCCCGTGGAACCTGCGGGTCCGGGTCGCCGAGGCGGCGCTCAGCGCCCGGGACGGCGTGCCCTCGGTGCTGGCCGACGCGTTCGTGCCGCCGATCCTGGCCGGGCAGGCCAAGGCGGTGGTGGAGGACTGGCGCAGCGGGGCGCGGGTGCTGGAGCACGGGGTGCCGCGGGTGCACGAGCAGATCGCCACCTGGGGCGTGCCGCTGCGCTGGTTCGTGCTCTTCGAGACGCAGGAGCGACACCTGGTCACCGACCCGGCCCGGCGCGCGCTGCGCTACCGCACCGAGATCTCCAAGGCGCGCCGCCGCTCGTCCCGCGCGCTGTCGGTGCTGCGCAAGTCGGTCGGCGACGCGCCGATCACCGAGGCGGTCGAGGAGGCCGCTCGCTGGCTGGAGGAGTTCCACCCGCGCTCAGTGGTGGAGCTGGACTATGGCGGCCTGGTGCAGCTGCTGCCGGACGAGACCCTGGCGGCCGACGACTCGACCGAGCTGGTCGCCGCGGGGCTGGCCGGGCTCTCCCGGGGCGAGGCGGAGGAGGCCTCGGCGGCGTACGACAAGCTGGTCGCCCGGTGGCGGGCGGTGCAGCTGCTGGAGCGCTGCAACTAGGCTCCGGACCCCGGCCCGAATTGCCCCGGCTGATGCCTCTCGATGCGAGACTGTCTCGTAGTTGACGCATCACGAACCGTGATCATGAGTCCGAATAAGGTAGTTTCTGCGGCATAAAAGTCGTAAAAATCGGGCATGGTTCATCCGTCCGTCTAGGGACCTCCAGCCGTTCGGCCCATGTCGGACATCGGGGACTAGCCGGACCATGGGAGACGCGTCGGCCGGCGGGACCCCGGCCGATGTCTATACATGTGGAGGAGTGACCCCGATGGCATCGCGAACGCACGAACCAGAGCCGCTACTCACGCCGGCCGAGGTGGCGTCGATGTTCCGTGTCGACCCGAAGACGGTTACCCGGTGGGCCAAGGCTGGCAAGCTCAGCGCCATCCGGACCCTGGGCGGCCACCGCCGTTACCGCGAGTCGGAGGTCCGGGCCCTGCTGCAGGGGCAGATCCCCCAGCAGCGTCAGGGGGACTGAGGACCCGGACGTTTTTCCAGCGTTCCGATCAGGGGCGGCCGGACGTACGCGAGAGCGACGATCCGCCGCCCTTCGTCGTGTCCGGGGTTACGGCTCGTCCAGCACGATCCGCAGCCCGACCGTGCCGCTCTCGCCCCGCCGCAGCCGGCTGCCCAGCAGGCTCAACCGGCCGATCAGCCGGTACTTCTGCTTCAACAGGCCGCGGATCCGCCGGGTCGCCGCCGGGTCCAGGATCGACGCGTGCCCCGGCGCCGCCTCGCCGTGCGGCCGCCCGCGTACGTCGCACGGGGCCACCGTCACCCGGCCGTCCCGCCGGATCCGCTTGACCTTGCCGGAGTCCGACACCGTCCAGACCGCCAGCGCGTTGCCGTCCCGCACCGCCCAGACCGGCGTCGGCACCGCCCGACCGTCCTTCCGGAAGGTCGTCAGCAGCACGTACTTCTCCGCCGCCAGGCGGTCCAGGTCGGTCACGCCGCCCAGGATACGGCCGCGACAGCCCCGCCGAGTCCGGATAGCGTGATCGCCGTGAGCGCGAGGAGTGAGCCGGGTCTGCGAGCCCCGCAGTCGCGAACAGAGACAGGCCCGTGACCGGGGAACCCACCATCGGCGACGTGTTCGGCGAGATGATCCGTGACGCGTACGCCGTCGCCACCGGGATCGGACCCCGGCCGCTGGTCGGCGGGCGACTCCCCCGGCCCGTCATCGAGATCATCGAGAGGGACGACGGGCTGGTCAACGGCGCTCCCACCGAGCACTACCTGGACCCGCCGGCGGCGTGGCAGCCGTACGACCACCGGGCCGTCGCCCGGGTCCACGGCGAGGTGCTGGACGTCGGCGTCGGCGCCGGCCGGATCGCGCTGCACCTCCAGGAGCAGGGGGTGCCGGTCACCGGGCTGGACACCTCCCTCGGCGCGCTGCGGGTCTGCCGGCACCGGGGCGTACGCGACCTGGTGCACGGCACCGTCGACGAGCACGTGGCCGACGGCCGGCGGTACGACACCTTCCTGCTGCTCGGCAACAACCTGGGGCTTGTCGAGGGGCGGGAACGGGCCCCCGCGTTCCTGGCGGCCCTCGCCGCGCTGGCCCGGCCCGGGGCGCAGATCATCGCGCACGGCACCGACCCGTACGGCACCACCGATCCGGTGCACACCGAATACCACGAGCTCAACCGGCGGCGTGGCCGGCTCGGCGGGCAGCTCCGGCTGCGGCTGCGCTACCGGATGCTCGGCACCGAGTGGTTCGACCATCTGGTGTGCTCGGTCGACGAGTTCGCGGAACTGGTCCACGGCTCACCCTGGCGACTGGTCGACGTGGACGATCGGGACCGCCCGTACTACCTGGCGACGCTGAAGCTGGCCTGAGCGGTGGGCTCCCCGGAGGAGCCCACCGCCGTACGTCTCAGACCTGCACGGTCGGGGTGGTCTGCTCCGGCGGGAGGCCGCCGTCGCCGTCGACCACCTCGTCGGGGGTGCCGTCCTCGTCGATGTCGACCATGGTGATGTCCACCTTGCCGTCACCGTCGGTGTCGAACTGGAAGAGGTCGGCCTTGCCGTCGCCGTCGGTGTCCACCACCCACACGTCGGTCTTCCCGTCGTTGTTGGTGTCCGCGCGCAGCAGGTCCACCCGCTCGTCGCCGCGGGTCTCCACAATCTCGGTGCTCTCCGCGCTCTCCGGTGCCTGACTCATCTCGGTCCTTCCCTCGGCGTTGGAGGCCGTCTGTACCCGATCCGGCGCGCCCCCACGCATGCCGCCCGGGTCGGCCCTGCATAGGGTCGCACCCATGAACGAGCGGAGCGGGCGGCCCGGCGCGGCGGAGACCCCGCGCGTCACCGCGCGCGGCGAGGGGACGTCATGAGTGGTCGTTTTGTGGTCGTCGGGGCCGGCACGATGGGCCTCGGCATCGCGTACGTCGCGGCCGGCGCCGGCTACGCGGCCGAGCTGGTCGAGGTGGACGCGGAGCGCGGCGCCGCCGCCGTACGGCGCCTCGGCGAGCTGTGGGAGCGCGGGGTCCAGCGCGGCAAGCTGACCGCCGAGCAGGCGGCGGCGAACCGGGAGCGGGTCACCCTGCGGGCCGGCCTCGCCGAGGTCGCCGAGGGGCCCGACGTGATCGTCGAGGCGGTACCCGAGCGGCTCGACCTCAAGCGGGCGGTGCTGCGGGAGGCCGAGGCGCGGCGTCCCGCCCTGCTCGGCAGCAACACCTCCAGCATCCCGATCGCCGAGCTGGCCGACGGGCTGGACCGGCCGGCGGACTTCCTCGGGCTGCACTTCTTCAACCCGGTGTGGGCGATGGCGCTGCTGGAGATCGTGGTCGGCCCGGCCACCGCCGCCGGCACCACCGAGGCGGCCGTCGCGCTCGCCGGGCGGCTGGGCAAGGACCCCGTCGTCGTACGCGACATGCCCGGCTTCGCCACCTCCCGGCTCGGCGTCACCCTCGGGCTGGAGGCGATCCGGATGGTCGCCGACGGGGTGGCCAGCCCCGCCGACATCGACAAGGCGATGGTGCTCGGCTACCGGCACCCGGTGGGCCCGCTGGAGCTGACCGACCTGGTCGGGCTGGACGTCCGCCTCGACATCGCCCGCACCCTCCAGGCCGCGTACGGGGACCGGTTCGCGCCGCCGCCGCTGCTGCTGGAGATGGTGGCCGCGGGAAAGCTCGGCAAGAAGTCCGGCCAGGGCTTCTACACCTGGGAAGGCGGGATCAAGCAGTGACTGGGCTGCGGATCGAGGAGCTGCCCGACCGGCTGGTGGTCACCCTGGACCGGCCGGAGAAGCGCAACGCCATCGACGCCGACCTGATCGCCGAGCTGCACGCGGTCTGCGCGGAGCTGGAGGCGCGGCCCCGGCTGTTGCTGCTCACCGGCGGGGCCGAGGGCATCTTCGCCGGCGGGGCGGACATCGGCCAGCTCCGCGAGCGTGGCCGGCTGGACGCGCTGGCGGCCATCAACCAGGCCGCCTTCGCCCGGATCCGGGCGCTGCCCATGCCGACCGTGGCGGCCGTGGACGGCCCGGCCCTAGGCGGCGGCGCCGAGCTGGCGTACGCCTGCGACCTGCGGGTGTGCACGGCGCGTGCGGTGTTCGGCCAGCCCGAGGTGCGGCTGGGCATCCTGGCCGGCGCGGGCGCCACCCACCGCCTGCCGGCGCTGATCGGCGAGGCCCGGGCCAAGGAGCTGCTCTTCACCGGCCGGCGGGTGGACGCCGAGGAGGCGCTGCGGATCGGGCTGGTGAACCGGGTGGTGGCCGAGCCGGCGGAGCTGCTGCCCACCGCGCACGGCCTGCTTGACGAGATCGCGAAGGGCTCGGCGCTGGCGGTGCGGCTGAGCAAGCTGGCCGTGGACGCCCCGCCGGCCGCCCACCCGCAACTCGACCTGCTCAGCCAGGCGGTGCTCTTCGAGGACGAGGAGAAGCACCGGCGGATGACCGAGTTCCTGGAACGCCGCCGGTCCCGCTGACCGTCCATACAGGACGAGGGCCGCACCGGTTCGCCGGTGCGGCCCTCGCCGTCAGGAGTCAGTGCCGGATCTGCACCCCGGCGTCGGCCAGCGCGGTGATCACGTGCGCGGACTCACCGAAGCCGATCACCAGTACGGCGTCCGCGCCGAAATCCTTGATCTGCTTGGCGCCGTCGCTGAAGTCGACCGGCGGGGCCTTGGCGTCGGCCGGCGGCTCGTAGGTGAGCAGCTTGACCCGATCCGCGCCCAGGCCGGCCCGCTCCAGCTCGGCGCGGACGTTCTCCTGGAGGCCCTCGCCGTAGGAGTCCTTACGGGCGACGATGGCGACCTTGTGCGGGCCGTCCCGCAGGATCACGTCGGCCAGGGCCCGGCCCTGCAGGATGTCCGACGGGGCGGTACGGAAGTAGAGGCCCTTGTCGTCGATGGTGGTCAGCCCGGCGTCGGTGTTCGACGGGGAGAAGAGCACCCGGCCGGCGGCCACCACGTCGGGCAGCACGGCCCGGGAAATGCCCGACGCGGCCGCACCGATGATCACCTGCACGCCCTTGCTGACGTGCGAGGCGACCGTCGCCTTGGCGATCTGCGGGTTGGTGCCGTCGTCGCCGTCGACCCAGACCATCGGCTCGCCGAGCACGCCGCCCGCGGCGTTGACGTCCTTGAGGGCCAGCGCCGCGCCGGCCGCCATCGGCGGGTAGGCCAGCGCCAGGTCACCGGTCTTCGGCAGCAGGCCGCCGAGGACCAGCGGGGCGCCGGCTTCCCGGCCCGGCTTGCCGCGCTGCTTCTTGCCGCGCGGCGGGGCCTTGGTGCTCGCCGCGGACTCGTCACCGGCGCCGACGAACTCGGTCTTGCCGTCGTCGATCTTCTTGTCGTCGAAGTGCAGGGTGGCGTAGCTGGCGGTGGCCGGCTCGCCGGCGTCGGTGAACCCGGCCCGGTTCAGCGACACCCCCCGGTACTCGATGTCCTGGCCCTGGCGGGCGAGCTGGAGGCAGCTCGCCGGATCCTCGCAGCGCTGCCCGCTGGTGGTCACCCCGACGATCTGCTTGGCGATTTCACCCGGGTCGGTGGTGCCGGCGAGCTGGGCGGCCAGCGCGCTGATCACGACGGCGTCGTACGTCTCGGCCGAGTAGAGGTAGTCCTTCAACCCTGGGTCTACCGTGCGTAGCCGATCCTTGAAGGTCTCGGGCAGCGGCGTGAGCGGGATGGTGCCCTTCATGCCGTTGACGAGATCCCCGCGGTCCTTGAGTTCATCGACGTACGAGTTCTGCATGTTGCCGTCGGTGCCGTAGAGGCGCACCTGGGTGGTGGTGGCCGCCCCGTCGGGCTTGTCGCTCCCGCAGGCGCTGGTGGCGAGCAGGAGCGCCGCGCAGGCCGTGGACATGGCCGCGCGCGACGCGCGTGATACGAGCATGGTCGTCCTTCCTCCGGCGAAGGTCCGCTGCGCACATTAGCGTGCCGGCGCGGGCCGTGGGACCGTGGAGGTCGCTCCGTCGGCAGCCCGACTGCGGGTATCACTCAGCGTGATGGCGGCGCTGTTTCGGGGTCACCGCTTGACCCCCGGAAGTACTGTTCGGCGGGTGACCGACGAAGCACAGCAGACGCTGGATGACGCGACCGCCGTGCTCCGCTCGGCCCTGGCCGGCGACGGCGACGCGGTGGTCGGCACCTTCGACGCGGTGGTGGACCGCTCCGGGCTGGCCGGCGCGTACGGGGTGGCCTGGTGCCTGGCCGCAGCCATGGTTGGCGACGACGCCCCGACCGGCGGCGCGGCCCTCGACTTCCCCGGCATCGACCAGGCCGCCTACGACACCCGCTGGGTGGCCCGTTTCGTCAGCGCGTACGCCAACGACGACGCCGACACCGGCGAGGCGCTCTTCGGGGCCGCGGTCGCCGACGGGCTGCTGCCGGACTGCCTGCTCACCCTCGCCGGGTCCACGGTGGCCACGTTGCGGAGCCGGGCCGGCTGACCACGCCACGCCACGCCGCGTCCGGCTCCTGGCGCTGTGGTAGCTCTGGTGCATGTCCGAGGCGATGCTCAGCAAGGTCCGCAAGCTGCTCGCCCAGGCCGAAGACCCGGCCTGCACGCCCGCCGAGTCGGCCGCGTTCATGGCCAAGGCGACCGAGTTGATCGCCCGCTACGGCGTGGACCGGGCGCTGCTCGCGGCCCGGGAACCGGCCACCGACCCGGTCGGCGACCGGGTGGTCGAGGTGGTCGCCCCGTACGCCCGGGACAAGGCCGGCCTGCTCGCCGCCGTCGCCGACCCGCTGCGCTGCCGCTGCGTACGACGCCGGCAGGGGACCGGTTTCGCGATGCATCTCTTCGGCTTCGCCAGCGACCTGGAACGGGTCGAGCTGCTCTTCACCTCGCTGCTGGTGCAGGCCGCGCACGGGCTGGCCGGTACCACGGTGCCGGCCGGGGACCATCCGGCCGCGTTCCGGCGTACCTGGCTGGCCGGTTTCGCCCACGTGGTGGCGGCGCGGTTGCGGGCGGCCGAGGCCGACGCGGTCGCCGGGTCCGGGGAACCCTCGACGGCGCTGGTGCTCGCCGACCGCTCCGACCGGGTCCAGCGCCGGCTCGCCGAGGTCTATCCCCGGCTGCGCACCGCCCCGGCGCGCCGGCTCGCCGGCTCCGGCTTCGGTCCGGGGGCGGCGGCGGGACGCCGGGCCGACCTGGGCGGCACGGGCGTGACCGGGGCCGACGCGACGCGCGGCATCGGGCGCTGACCCCTCCGGGCCGGACCGGCTCAGGCCGCCCGGCGGGCAACCGTGGCGAGGTAGCGGCAGAGCAGCTCGTGCCAGCCGGCGGTGAGCGCCTCGCGGTAGCCCTCGGCGGCCTCGCCGTGCCGGTCGAAGTTGCGGTGCTCGACCTCCACCCGGGTCCGGTCCGGTCCCTCGGGCAGGAAGAGCACCTCGACCTCGCTGGCCCGCGCCGGGTCGGGCACCGGCACCCGGTCCGGCCCGATCTGCCAGGTGAACACCAGCCGGCGGGGCGGGTCCCAGGTGAGCACCCGGCCGAAGTCGCTGCGGAAGCCGTACGGGCCGATCTCGTAGAGCATGCCGCCGGCGCGGGGCTCGACGCCCAGTTCGGCCAGGGCGTGCGGCCCCGACCAGGTGTACTCGCGCACCCACCAGTCGATCAGCGAGCCGGTGAAGACGGCGAAGGCCCGTTCGGCGGAGGCCGGGGCGAGGAGGCTGCAGCGGAGGGAGAAGCGGTCGAATTCCTGGCGGACCTCATCCGGATCGGCCATCTCCTGTCCCATAGGCCCGGACCATACCGGCTGATGCCTCGCTGCGCAGCTTCGCGCGCGCCCGCTCGTCGACACCCGTGAGAACGTTCTCCGGGCGGTCTGCGGTGACGCGGTCCGGGACGGATGCCGTGGCGCAAACCGGGTAACCGCCGCTGATCCGGCCCGCGCGGGCGGGCCAGCGGGGAGCGGGGAGCATGACCGAGAGCGCAGCCAACGAGCGGGAACCGGACCCGACCGGCGAGCGGCTGAGCCGCCGGGGTGGGGCGTCGGAACCGGACGTCCTGCTCGACATCCCGGAGGTGACGGTCGACCAGCTCCGGCTGGCGGTGGACGGGCTCGACGCGGACCTGTCCCTGCGCGCCCGGCTGGCGAACCTGGTCCAGCTCGACGCCGGGGTGCGGGTGCACCTGGAGGGCGTCGAGCTGGACGTCACCGGGGTGAGCGCCGAGGCCCTGCTCAAGGTGCGCCTGGAGAAACTGGTGCAGATCCTCGACCGGGCGCTGACCACCCTCGACCGGAACCCGCAGATCGTCGACGCGGTGGCCCGTGCGGCGGGCGTCACCGCCGAGGACGTGAACCGGCTGGCCCGGGAAATCACCGACGCTGTGGGCGAGCCGGTCGTCGACCAGGCCGGACAGCAGATCGGCACGGTGGGTGCGGTGGCCGACCAGGCGCTGCGGGAGCGGGCCGCCGCGCCGACTCCGCCCGCCCGGCCGCCGCAGGCCGGCGCCCGGTCCCCGGAGCCGCCCACCGGGCCGGCGGGGCAGCCGCCCGGGCCGGTTCCTCCGGCGGCGGGCGGGCCGGCGACCGGCGGCGGACCGCCGGAACCGACGGAAGCTGGCCCGGGTACGGAGGGCGCCAAGCGGGGCCCGGGGGGTGTCGGCGGTGCGGCACCGGCCGAGCGGGGCCCCGGCGGTGCGGCACCGGCTCGCGGCGGTGGTCAGGAAGGTGCTGGTCAGGGCGGGGGTGGGCCGGCTTCCGGGGCGGCCCAGCTCGCCGGTCAGGCCGGAGAGACCCTGCGGCAGGCGGGCCGCAGCGTGTGGGAGGCGATCCAGAGCGGGATGGGGCAGAACCGCGAGCAGCGTCCAAAGCGGTGAGGGCTCCTACGCCGGCTGCGGTCGTCGGCGAGCCGTTCCGGGGCCGGCCCGCCGAGGATCGGGCGACGTCGGATCAGGGCCGGGCGGGAGCGGACCGCCACCAGGCCGTACGCCGCAGCAGCAGCAAGCTCGCGACCGGCGCGAGGGTCACCGCGAGGGTGAGGCTGCTCGCCCCGTCCCGGGGCGTCCAGAGCACGTTGTCGCCGATCCCGATGGCGTGCGTGGTCAGCGAGGCCGCGACCAGCAGCCCCAGCGCCCCCAGCACGGCGCCGGTCCGGCGCAGGCGTCCCCGCGGCCGCCGAGACGGCCCCGGGCCCGGGTGGACGGGCGACGGCCGAGCCGGTGCGTGCGGGACAGACCTCGGTCGGGCGGGTACGTGCGGGACGGTCTGGCCGACCTGCGGAACCCCCGAGGGAGCAGCCGACGGGCCGGTGGTCTCCCCTGCCGGCACCGAACGGACGGTCGGGGACGTCGCCCCGGTCAGCCGCCCCTGGAGGGCGGTGAGGCCCCGGACGGCCCAGGCCACCGCCGGGGTGACCAGCAGCAGGACGAGGGCGGCATGGGTGGCCCAGGCGCCGGCCAGGGTCGGGCCGCCCCAGGAGTCGGCGTACCGGTCGGCCCAGATGTCGCCGTTCGACTGACCGAGGCCGAGCCAGGGGCGGAACGGGTACGCCAGCACGTTGATCAGCACCAGGAAGGCGAGCGTGCCGGTGAGCGCCGACCCGGCGACCGCCACCGGCAGGGCGAGCAGCGCGCGGGCGAGGCCGCGGACCCGGACGGGGCGGCGCAGGGCGGCGGGCAGCGCCGCCAGGGCGTGCGGTACCGCGACGACGGACCAGGCGAGGCGGCGGAGGGTCTCCGCCCGGTAGGCCATCCGCCACGGGGTGAGGGCACGGTGGACGAGGTGACGTGCGTCTCCGGCTGGGGTCATGCCGCCAGTCTTCGCCGCGGCGCGGGCGGGCACCATCGGGACGATCCCCGGGTCACCCCGGAGACCGGCCCCCTACGAGCGGTTCAGTTGGACGCTGTTCGCGACGGCGATCACCTGATCCCTGGTGAACGAGCGCGGCGCCATCAGCGTGAACCCGGATCCGTCGGCGAGCGTGGCGGTCAGCCGCCAGAACTGCTCGGCCTGGACGAGCCGGGCCGGACGCTTGTTGACCGCGACGGCATGCGCCGTCTGGAATCCCTCGATGTCGGAAACCGGGCTCGTGTCCGGCTCCGGTGTCCACTGCACGTGCAGGTCAAGGTCCGAGTTCGCCGGATCGCGGTAGGAGATGATCGAGCCGCCGTCCTTGAACCCGCCGAGTCCCCAACCGTCCGGGACCAGGCCGACAGCGACCTTGAAGGCGAGGCGCTGAGGCTGGTCCACCACCTGACGGGCGAGTCGTAGAACCGCCTCCACGCTGGCATGACGGCCGTTGCCGACGATCGTCACCCACTCGCCGGGTCGGCGCTCCCAGGTCAGCTGGACGGAGCCCCCGGCACCCGAGCCGTCCGGCACGGAGAGGATCCGGCCCGGCCGGCCGTCCACGCTGATGTCGCGCTCTCCCCGGATTGGCTGGTTCCCGCGCGCTGCACCGATCGTCAGCACCACGTCGCTGTCGTCCGGGGCCAGATAGATGGCGATGATGGGGCCACCGGGATCAGCGGTGAACGACGGCTTGCCGAGGTCCGGCAACGCATACGGGAATTCCGGTGCGGTCGCGGCGACCAGCTTGATGTGGCCCGGCGCAGCCGTCCGGGTGCCGGTGGGCCCGTCTGCCGTGACGGGCGGGCGGGGGGTGCGCTGCGGCGCGTCCGGCAAGACGGCGACCGCCGTCGCCGCCATCGCGATCAGCCCCACCCCCGTGAGGGCCAGCCGCGTCAGGAGCCGCCGCCGGCCCGGTCCGGCCGGGCCGAGCCGGCTGAGCAGAGCGGACCGGGTGGTGCGCGGCACGGCGGTGGAAGCGGCCGAGATCTCGGCCAGCACTCTGACCCGGGCGGCGTGCAGCGCTTCGTCGGACAGGTCCGGCGCGTCCGGACCGTGCGTCTCCAAGAACGTGACCTCGTTCATCGGTCCTCCTGTAGCGAATTCAATGCGGCACGCGTGAGCCGGCGGGCCCGGTTGATCCGGGAACGCACGGTTCCCAGCGGGATGTCGAGCGTGGCGGCGATCTCGACGTACGAGAGCTGCGCCCAGGCCAGCAGCAGCAGTGCGTCCCGGTCCATCGCCTTCAAGCCCGCCAGCGCCGCGGCGAGCGCGGATCGCAGTGCCTGGGCGTCCAGTCGGTCATCGGACGGGTCGTCCGCGTGCGAGCGGGTCTCGAGGAGCCCGGCCCGGGCCAGCGCCCGATACCGGCGTTCCTCCTGGCGTACGTGTCGGTGCAGGACGTTGGTGGCGATGCCGAACAGCCACGGCCGCACGTCGAGCCGCATCGGTCGGTACGAAGCTCGCCGGCGAAACGCGACCAGGAACGTCTCGGCCAGCAGGTCGTCGGCCGGCGCTCCGATCCTGCGGGCCAGGTAGCGATGCACGGCGGCGGCGTGCCGGTCGAAGATCGGCGCGAACCGTTCCGGATCTCGTATCGACTCGCGGATCAGCACGTCGTCGGCGACTTGCATCGGCTGCGACCGTAGTTCGTTCACGCCTGTTCATGCCCGATCCACGCAAGCAGGTTCACGGACGAGGACCGCGCCGCAGGGGACACAATTGCAGAGGACTTATGCATAAGTTAGTTTGCATTGATGGACGTGCCTTCTGAAGCCCGGCTCTCCGATCCCGAGATGTTGCGAGCGATGGCGCACCCGTTGCGGCTCCGGATTCTGGGGTCGCTTCGCATCGACGGGCCGGCCACGTCGGCGATCCTCGCCCGGCGGCTGGGCACCGACTCCGGCCAGACCAGCCATCACCTGCGCTACCTGGCGCGGTACGGCTTCGTCGAGAACGATCCGGACAAGGGCCGCGGAGCACGTGGCCGGGAACGATGGTGGCGGGCGGCGCACGAGGCGACCCGCTGGTCGGACACCGCCACCGGGCCGGAGGGGGCGGAGATCGCCACCGCCATGGACGGCGCCACCCGGCGGATGTGGGACGACGCCGTCGGCGCCTACTGGAGCCAGGTCTCGCGCAACGAGTGGAGCCCGCAGTGGCGCTCTGTGGCGGGGGGCGGCGACGGTGTTCTGCGCACCACCCCGGAACGACTTGAGCAGTTGCGATCGGACATCTGGCACCTCATCCGGGACGCCGACACCCCCGACGCGGGCGAGGGGTTCGAGACGGTCTTCGTCGTGTTTCAGGCCTACCCGTACCGGAGCGGAGCGCAGTGACCGCCTCGCTGTGGCGCAATCGCGAGTTCAATCTCCTCTGGACGGGCCAGGCCCTGTCCGAGTTGGGTGATGCGGTGGCGTTGCTCGCCATGCCGCTGCTCGTCCTGACGCTGACCGGTTCGCCGGTGGCCGCGGGGCTGGTGGGCACAGCCGCGGGCGCCGCGCGGCTGCTCTCCCGTCTGCCCATCGGCGTCGTGGTGGACCGGGTCAACCGGCGTCGCGCGATGATCGTCTCCGACGTGATCCGGCTCGGCGCGTTCGCCGGAGTCGGTGCGACGATCCTGCTGGACCGGGTGACGCTGCCGATCATCGTGGCCCTCGCGGTCGTCGACGCGATCTGTGGATCCCTCTTCGGCACAGCCGAGCATGCCGCGCTGCGCAGCATCGTGCCCGTGGCGCAGCTCCCGCTGGCGATGGCCCGCAACGAGGCCCGCGGCTACGGAACATCGCTGGCGGGCCCGCCACTCGGCGGGCTTCTCTTCGGCCTCGCGCACTTTCTGCCCTTCCTCGGCAACGCGATCTCCTACCTGGCGTCGTTGATCGGGGTCCTGCTGATCCGCAAGCCGTTGCAGTCGCGGGTGGGCCGGGAGGAAGGCAAAGGCGGCTACGCCGCAGCGATCGGCGAAGGTCTTCGATTCGTGCTCACCAATCCGTTCCTGCGTGCCGTCGTCATCATCTCGGCGCCGCTGAACTTCGCGTTGACCGGCGTGACCTTCGCCATCGTGGTGACGCTGCAGCGCAACGGTACGGAGCCGACGGTTATCGGCGTCGCCGAGACGCTCGTGGCAGCGGGCGGGCTCCTCGGCGCCTTCGTGGCGCCGTTCTTCCAACGTCGGCTCGGTCTCGCCGCTCTGGGCCGGCTGATCTGCTGGGCCGCGACGCTCATGCTGGGTATCAGCGCGCTGCTGACCTCGAGCGTCGTGGCAGCCATCCCGGTGGCATTCGTCGTCTTCCTCGGACCCGCCTGCAACGCCGCATTGTTTGGCCATCAAGCCGCCATCACCCCCGATCGGCTCCAGGGTCGGGTGCTGAGCGTCATGTTCCTGGCGTCCAACTCGGCGGCGGCCCTGGCACCCGTACTGGTCGGCTTGATGGTTTCGGCTTGGTCGGGATCGGTAGCCATCGCGGTGTGCGCCGGCGCGGTCGGGATCTCCGCCCTCATCGCAACGTTGGGATCCGGTCTCACGACGGTGCCCACGCCGGTCGAGGACGCCATGGAGGGGAACTACGAACAGCCGGTGGCGAGCTCGTGAGGACGAGATGGTCGGCCAGAGGCGGCCATCCTGCGCTGTACGCCGTCCGGCCGCCTACGGTTAGGGGGTCAGCGGGTGCTGTTCAGCGCAGTCCGCATCGCTTGAGGATGTCGATGATGATCGCCGCCTTGCCCTGGACGTACAACGCCATGTCCATCGGGTGTTCCTGGGCGACTCGGTGCTTCTCGGCCGCGTAGCGATCGCGATCCTCAGGGTGGGTGCGAAGCCAGTCTCTGAGGATCAGGTGGCGGAGGTACTCATCGCAGTCAGGGCCGAAGACGTGCAGATTCACGCCGTGGTCGTGGGTCCAGAGGCAGCGGTGCTGGTACCAGTCGGGGTCGCGGGTGCGTAGGAAGTAGCCGGCGTTTTCCAGTGGCGGCACGTAGGCATCTTCATCTGCCGGGTCCGCAACGATGAGGTCGATGTCGAGTCGATTCTTGGCCGCCAGACCGGGCACGGCGGTCGACCCTACGTGTTCGACCGCAAGCGCCTTCGCACCGAGCGCAGCCCGGATGGCCGCCTCCTCCTTGGCGAACATTGCGGGCCACTCAGGGTTGTAGGCGTCGATCGTGATGGGTGAGGTGACGTTCGCCGGACGGTTGCCGACTGCTCGCTTCGCAGCCTTGTCGCCGGTGAGCTCCAGCGATGCCTTAGGCAGAGGTGGAATGCGCATTGGAGGCACCTTAGTGAGATCATCGGTGATTCGCAGCCCCGCCCGCCTAGCTGCATGGGGGAAGTTCGCGGAGGGGTTCCGCCGGCGCGGGCGACGCCACCGGACTGTGGCCACAGCCAAGATCGGTGCTTCCGCCGGCTTCCCGCACGAAGAGGTCTGGGCTGTACAGCCAGTCGTACAGCCAAGCCTGCCGACGAAGGTGGTCCGAGGGCGATGGCGGGCGACACAGCGAGCAGGTCCGCGACCGCTACGTAAGCCCGGACCCTCTTCGGGAGCCACACGTGGGAGCCATCGGGGCGGACTGGACCATACGGCGTTGAACCGATGAAGTTGCCAGGGGTGCGAGTGCGATTAGGAACGGCCATCAGCGGGATTACGGGGGCACGAGGGTCAGACCGGACAGGCGGCGCTTCGGGCGCAACGCAACAGCGCCGACCGGCGTTTCCGCTGGTCGGCGCTGAGGTAGCCCGGCGAAAGGCTATGTGGCCAGGGGCGGGGTCGAACCGCCGACCTTCCGATTTTCAGTCGGACGCTCGTACCAACTGAGCTACCTGGCCGTGCCGCTCGGCTCATGCTACCGCACGGGCCGATACGCAGAACGCCGCGCGTGAGGGCGCGGCGTCAGCGCTTGCGGTCCTGACGGGACTTGAACCCGCGACCTCCGCCTTGACAGGGCGGCGAGCACTCCAACTGCTCCACAGGACCTAGCTGGTGTTGCATCCGGCCTGAGCCGGACCGTGCCCCCAACGGGATTCGAACCCGTGCTACCGCCTTGAAAGGGCGGCGTCCTGGGCCGCTAGACGATGAGGGCGGCCCCGCCATCATTGCACACTCGCAACTTCAAGCGGACTTGCTCCCATCCGGCCCCGCCGGAGGCATGAGAAGCATATGTCATGCCTCCTCGGACGACCAAACCGGTATGGCTACCGGCACACCGGCGGACGAAACCGCAGCTCAGAGGGGGTGTCACCGGAGCCTGGAGATCCCGTACCGGCGGCGGAGGTCGGGAATCAGGGTCCGGCAGGCCGCGATCGTCTGGCTCCGATCACCACCCGCGTCGTGCATCAGCACGACCGAGCCGGGGCGGCTCGCCGACTCCACCCGCATGATGATCGTCTTCGCCGGCGGGCGGTCCCAGTCCTGCGGGTCGACGCTCCAATGCAGCGGTCGCATGCCGAGCTGGGCCGCCACCGCCACCTCCTCGGCCGTCCACCGGCCGCCGGGCTGGCGGAACCAGGCGATCCTGGCCTTCGGCACGGCGGCCCGGATGGCCTGATTCGTCCGCACCATGTCGGCCTTGATGTCCGCCACCGGGCGGCGGCCGAGGTTCATGTCGTGCCGCCAGCTGTGGTTGCACAGCTGGTGGCCCTCCCGGACGATCCGGGCCACCAGCTGCGGGTAGCGCCGGGCCTCCTTGCCGACCAGGCAGAACGTCGCGGTGACATGCGCCGCCCGGAGCTGGTCGAGGATCTGCGGCGTCCAGCGCGGGTTCGGCCCGTCGTCGAACGTGAGCGCCACCCCCCGGTCGCCGCTGTGCCGGTGCAGCCCGGCGGGGAGGTTCTTGGGCAGCGGGCGCAGCTGCGGCTTCGGCGGGGTGGTCCGGCTGGGCCGCGGCTTGGGGGTCGGTCGCGGCGGGGTGGCCGAGGCGGCGGGCGGGGCAACCGCCTGGGACGGGGTCTTGCCAGGTTCGCCACAGCCGGCCAGGAGCATGATCAGGCCGACGGCGAGCGCCAGCACGGCGCGTGGACGCATCGTCGCTCCCGGAGGGGGTCGGGGGTACGCGGACTTTCCCGACGGTAGTGGACGAAGCGTCGATCCGGGAGGGGCGGTCAGTCGGTCGCGGACTGGTCCAGGGAGTCGCGCACGGCCAGCGCCAGCGAGACCGCCTCGGTCAGATCCACCGGGCGGACCACCCCGGCCGGCAGCGTGTCGGCCCGCCAACCCGGCCCGGCGGCGAGCACCAGCAGCGGCCGCCGCGGGGCGGCGAGCAGCGCGGAGAGCTGGTGCGGATCGGCGGTGGTCCGGGTGTGCGACCAGAGCACCACGGCCGCCGGCCCGGTCCGGGTGACCGCCTCGACCAGGGCCGTCACCGGCACCCGCGCGCCCAGCATCCGATAGGTCACCCCGGCCTCGGCGAGGGCGGCGGCCAGCGCCTCCAGCGGTAGGCTGTGCTGCTCCTCGTCGGCGCAGGAGAGCAGGATGCGGGCAGGTCCGGTGGTCGGGTGGGCCCGGGCCGCCGCGGCGAGCGCCTCCGAGACACACCGGGACATCAGGTGTTCCACCTCGATCAGCCCGGCGGTGGCGGCGTGCCGCTCCCCGATGCCGGCGAGCACCGGCCTGAGCAGCCCGTCCCAGGTGGCGACCACGCCGTCGGTGGCGAGGGTGTGCGCGATCGTCTCGCTGATGGCCACCGAGTCCAGCCGCATGGCGGCCCGGGCCAGCCCGCGGGCGACCGGGCCGGCCCGGCCGACGGGGATGGTCGTCCCGCCGCCGTCCCGGGTGCCGGCCGGCCCGACCGCGCCGGGTCGATGCGCGGCGGCGGACCCGCCGAGCCGGAGCTGCGCGCTGAGATCGGACGGGACGACGGCGGGCGCCTGGCGGGCCCAGCGGGCCGCCTCGGCCGGGGTCACCCCCTCTGCGGTGAGCCGCCGCATGATCTCCAGGCGCGCGAGGTCGGCCGGCGTGTAGCGCCGGTGGTGCCCCGGTACGTGCTCGCTGGGGCCGAGGCCGTAGCGCTGGTGCCAGGTACGCAGCGTGGTGACCGCGACGCCCAGGCGGCGCGCGACGGCTCCCGCGCTCAGCGCCTCATCGGCCACCCGACCGCTCCGGTGCCTCGTCGGCCGGCGTGCCGGACGGAACGGCGCGGGACGCGTCGGCGGCGGGCGGTGCCGGCCGCAGCAGCCGGTTCACCACCCCGCCCAGCCACGGCGCGTACGCGCGGGGATCGGTGTCGAGGTCGCCCTCGAGGTGGCGCGGGTCGGCCCAGCGCAGGTCCGCCACCTCGTCCGGGTCGGGCCGGGTGGGCAGGTCGGCCGGCACGTCGGCGCGGAGCACGTGGTCGTACTCGAACTCGACCCGGCCGGTGGCCGGATCCTCGGCGTAGTAGACGTACACGCCGACCTCGGTGAGGTCGACCGGGCCGATGCCGAGCTCCTCGGCCAGGCGGCGGTTGGCGGCCTCGGCCAGGGGCTGGCCCGGCATCGGGTGCCCGCAGCAGGAGTTGGCCCAGCGCAGCGGGAAGCGCGTCTTCGCGGCGGCCCGCTGCTGGAGCAGGATCCGTCCCTCGGGGTCGACCAGCAGCACCGAGAAGGCGCGGTGCAGCCGGCCCGGCGGCTGGTGGGCGGCGGCCACGGTCGTCTCGCCGAGCGCGTGTCCGGTGTCGTCGACCAGCTCGACCAGGTGCCCCTCCCGGGCCGTCATGAGGCTCTCCCGGTGATCCGCGAGGCAGTCAGCTTGCCGCTGATCAGCACCATCGGCACGCCGACGCCGGGTTGGGTGCCGGAGCCGACGAAGACCACGTTGCCGAGCGTCCGGTGCAGGTTGGCCGGCCGGAACGGCCCGGTCTGGAAGAGGTTGTGCGCGGCGGCGAACGGGGTGCCGGCGGCCATGCCCTGCTCCGCCCACTCCGCCGGGGTGACCGCGCGCAGGACCTCGATCCCGTCGCCGAAGCCGACGTAGCCCCGCTCCTGCAGGGTGTCGATGAGCTGGTCGGCGTACCGGTGGGTCAGGTCGCCACGCCAGTCGAACGGGCCGCGGTCGAGGTTCGGCACCGGGGCGAGCACGTAGTAGGTGTGCCTCCCGGTCGGGGCCACCGACGGATCGGTCCGGCTCGGGTTCGTCACCAGCAGCGACGGGTCCGTCATCAGCTCGCCTCGCCGGATCACCTCGTCGAACGTGCCCTTCCAGGCACGTCCGAAGTGGATGTTGTGGTGGGCGATCTTGCCATAGCCCTGCCGGGACCCGATGTGCAGCACCACGCAGGAGGGCGAGTAGGTGAGCTTCCGCTCCCGGCCGGGGGGCAGCAGGTCGCGGTAGGCGACCGGCAGGTCGGGGTTGAGCACCACGACGTCCGCGGGAACGAATTCGCCGTCGGTGGTGAGCACGCCGGTGGCCCGGCCGTGCGCGGTCTCCACCCGGCTCACCGTGGTGCCGTACCGGATCTGCACGCCGTGCTTCTCCGCCGCGCCGGCCATCGCCCGGGAGACCGCGTGGATGCCGCCGCGCGGGAAGCACACTCCGGCCACCGAGTCGAGGTACGCGATGACCGCGTAGATGGCCAGCGCGTCGTGCGGCGCGAGCCCGGCGTACATGGCCTGGAAGGAGAAGATCCGCTGGGTACGCGGGTCCTGGAAGAACTGGTTGATCTTCGTCTGGAGCCGCCGGAACGCCCCGTTGCCCAGCAGCCTCAGCAGGTTGCCGGTGAGCAGGTCGGTCGGCGCGTCCAGGTTGCGCTCGATGAAGTCGGCGCGTTCCCACCGCCACAGCTTCCGGGCGTAGTCGACGAAGCGCAGGTAGCCGTCGGCCTCGCGGGGGCCGCAGACCCGGGCGATCTCGGCGGCCATCCGGGTGGTGTCGGTGATGACGTCGAGGGTCGACCCGTCCGGGTAGTACGCCCGGTAGGCCGGGTCGAGCGGGGTCAGGTCGAGCCAGTCGGTCAGCTCCTCGCCCACCGCGCCCAGCGCCTCGGCGATCAGGTCGGGCATGGTGAGCACGGTCGGGCCGGTGTCGAACTCGTACCCGTCGACGCTGAGCCGGCCGGCGCGGCCGCCCGGCACCGGCTCGCGTTCCAGGACGGTCACCTGCCGGCCACTCCCGGCCAGGTGCAGCGCGCAGGCCAGCCCGCCGAGGCCGGCGCCGACGACCACCACCCGGTCCGTGCGTCCGGTCACGGTGCGCACGTGACCACCTCCCTCATGAAGTTGCCCATCATGCCCGCCGCGTGGTGGCGGCGGTGGCGAGACCCGTCAGCGCGGTGCGCGCGGTTTCGTCGATCGGCGCGGTGTCGAGCGCGGCGAGCGCCTCGGCGACCCGGTCGGAGATCATCCGTTCCACCCGGGACACCGCCCCGGTGTCCCGGACCAGTTCGGCCAGCCGGGCCACCTCGGGGGACGCGGTGACCGCGCCGACCCGGTCCAGCACCCGGCGCTGGGTCGGGGTGGCGAGCTGCCGGGCCAGCATGAGCAGCGCGGTCGGCTTGCCGGTGCGCAGGTCGTCCCCGGTCGGCTTGCCGGTGGTGGCCGGGTCGCCGTACACGCCGAGCAGGTCGTCGCGGAGCTGGAACGCCTCGCCGACGGCCAGCCCGTACCGGGTGTACGCGGCGATCAGTGGCGACTCCGCGGCGGCTCCGGCCAGGCCGGCGCCGAAGAGCAGCGGACGCTGGACCGTGTAGCTGGCGGTCTTGTAGCGGGCCACCCGCAACGCCCGGTCCACCGACCAGTTCGCCGCGTCGTGCTCCCCGAGGACGTCGAGGAACTGTCCGGCCACCGTCTCCACCCGCATCCGGTCGTAGCAGCGCCGAACGTCGAGCAGCCGGGCCGGCGGCACGCTGGCGTGCGCCATCAGCCGGTCGGCCCAGACCATGCAGAGGTCGCCGACGAGCACCGCGACGGCATCGCCGTACCGGTCCGGGTCGCCGGTGTGCCCGGCGGCCCGGTGCCGGGCGGCGGCGGCACGGTGCGCGGTGGGCAGCCCGCGTCGGGTGTCGGAGCCGTCCATCACGTCGTCGTGCACCAGCGCGAAGGTGTGCAGCAGCTCCAGCGCGGCGAGCGCCGGCAGCACCGTGGACAGCGGCTCGTCGCCGCCGGCCACCCCGCGCCATCCCCAGTACGCGAACGTCGGGCGGACCCGCTTGCCGCCGGCCAGCACGCAGTCGCGTGCCGTCGCGGCGAAACCGCCCATCGCCGCGTCGATCTCGGTGAGCGAGTCGACCTCGGCGGCCAGGAACTCCGCCAGCGTCTCGTCGACCGCCTGGACCAGGTCTTTCGTGAACGCGGCCAGTACGCCGCGGACCGGATCGTCCGTCGCTCCCGGCTGTGCCGGCGCGACGCGGAGCGCATTACCCGCAACTGCGTCGTTGGCCATGTGGGCGAGCGTACCCTAGGGTTACGAGTTGCGTCGATTGGTGCGTCGAATCCGAGGAGGGCCGGTGGACACGGATCTCACCGCTGCCTATGACCGTTGCCGCGAGCTGCACCGGCGGCACGGCCGTACCTACTATCTCGCCACCCGACTGCTCCCGGCCTGGAAACGGCGGCATGTGCACGCCCTGTACGGCTTCACGCGCCACGCCGACGAGATCGTCGACCGCACCGAGGACCTGCCGCCCGCCGCGCGCGCCGCCCGACTGGAGGAGTGGTCGGCCCGGTTCGTCGCCGGCCTGCGTGGCGAGCCGGTCGACGATCCGCTGCTCCCCGCGGTGCTGCACACCATCGCGGTCTTCGACCTGGACCGCGGCGACTTTGCGTCGTTTCTGCGCAGCATGGCGATGGACCTGACGGTGCCCTCCTACCCGACCTACCACGACCTGCTCGACTACATGGAGGGCTCGGCGGCCGTCATCGGCACCATGATGCTGCCGATCCTGGGCAGCTCCGACCCGGCCGCCGCCCGCGAACCGGCCCGCCAGCTCGGCTTCGCGTTCCAGCTCACCAACTTCATCCGGGACGTGGCCGAGGACCTGGACCGGGGCCGGACCTACCTGCCCGACGAGGACCTGGTCCGCTTCGACGTCACCCGGGAGGACCTGCTCGCCGCCCGGGCCGCCGGCCGCACCACCCCGAAGATCCGCGAGCTGATCGAGTACGAGGTGGCCCGCGCCCAGGCCCACTACCGGGCCGCCGCGCCGGGCATCCCGCTGCTCACGCCCGCCTCGCAGGCGTGCATGCGCACCGCTTACGCGCTCTACGGCGGGATCCTCGACGAGGTGGCTGCCCAGGGCTACGACGTCTTCGTGCGCCGCGCCCGCGTACCCGGGCGGAAGCGGACGGCGGTCGCCGCCCGGGCGCTGCTCACCCCGGCCGGCACGCCGGTGGTGGTCCCCGGCCCGGCGCTGCGGCCGGCCCTGGTGGGGGCATGAGCGAGCGTACGGCGGTCGTGCTCTTCACCCGCGACCTGCGGGTGCACGACCACCCGGCGCTGGCGTCGGCGTGCTCGGCGTTCGACCGGGTGGTGCCGCTCTACGTGCTCGACCCGGCGCTGGCCCGGCTGTCGGCGAACCGCATCTGGTTCCTCCACCAGAGCCTGGCCGAGCTGCGCGAGGCGCTCCGGAAGCGGGGCGGGGACCTGGTCGTCCGGCGCGGCGACCCGGTGGCCGAGACCATCACGCTGGCCCGCGCGGTCGACGCCGAGGGGATCGGCCTCTCCGCCGACGTCAGCCGGTACGCCCGGCAGCGGGAGCGGCGGCTGCGTGAGGAGTGCGCGCGGCACCGGATGTTCCTGCGGCTCTTCCCCGGCGTCACCGTCGTCGAGCCGGGCGGGCTGACGCCCGGTGGCGGCGACCACTACAAGGTGTTCAGCCCGTACCACCGGGCCTGGCTGGGGGCGCAGCGGCGGGAGGAGTTGGCCGCCCCGCGCCGGGTGCGGCTGCCCGAGGGGGTCGACCCCGGCCGGCTGCCCGCGCCGCCGAAGGGGGATTCCCCGGACGCGGCGTCCGGCGGGGAGAGCGTCGCCCGGCGCCGGCTCACCCGGTGGTTGCCCACCCTCGGCCGGTACGACGACATCCACGACGACCTGGCCGGTGACCAGACCTCCCGGCTCAGCCCGTACCTGCGCTTCGGCTGCCTCTCCCCGCTCGCCGTGGCGAACCGGGCCGACGACCCGGCCGGGCCGTTCGTCCGTCAGCTCTGCTGGCGGGACTTCCACTACCAGGTCACCGCCGCCTTCCCGGACATCGCCAGCAAGGCCTACCGGCGCGGGGCGCGAGAGGACTGGCGGTACGACACGCAGTCCCTCGACGCGTGGACCGAAGGGCGGACCGGGATGCCGATCGTCGACGCCGGGATGCGGCAGCTCCGGGCCGAGGGGTGGATGCACAACCGGGCCCGGCTGATCACCGCCGGCTACCTGACCAAGCACCTCGGACTGGACTGGCGTCCCGGGCTGAAGGTGTTCCACCGCTGGCTGCTCGACGGGGACGTGCCGAACAACTCCGGCAACTGGCAGTGGGTCGCCGGCACCGGCAACGATCCCCGCCCGCACCGCGGCTTCAACCCGGTACGCCAGGCGGAACGCTATGACCCCCACGGCGCGTACGTCCGCCGCTGGGTGCCCGAGCTGACCCCGGTCGAGGGGCGGGCGGTGCACCAGCCGTGGCGGCTACCCGCCGAGCTGCGCCGCACCCTCGACTACCCGCCGCCGTTGGAGGTCCCCGGCACCGACCCGGTCTGGCTCCGCTGACCCCTCCTCACAGGCAGGAGTGCAGGGCCTCCACCAGGTCCTCGACCCGGTCGTGGTCGGCCAGCCGTGCCGTCGCGTAGGCGAAGGTGTAGCCGCGCTCCGGGTCGGCCCAGGCGCTGCTGCCGCCGATGCCGCCCATGCCCCAGCTCCCGTCGGGCTCCCAGCCCATCCCCAACGTCCAGTACTTCCGCTGGTTCAGCACCAGGTCCGGGCCGTCGTACTGGACCCGGGTCGCCTCGGCGACCAGCTCCGGGCTGAAGAGGCGTACCCCGTCCAGGGTGCCGCCGGCGAGCAGGCCGGCGTAGAGCCGGGCCAGCGCGGACGCGGTGGCGTGCAGGTTCACCGCCGGGATCTCGGCGGCGCGCCACCGCCGGCTGTTCACCACCGCCACGTCCCGGCCGCCGGGCGGGTTGTCCAGCGCCCGGGCGCGCAACGACCCCGGCTCGCCGAGCATCCGATCAGGCCAGGCCGGATCGGCGTACGACAGGTCGGCGCAGCGCCGCTGGTCCGCCGGGGCCAGCCCGAAGGCCAGGTCGAGGCGCCACGGCCCGGCGATCTCCTCGGCCAGGAACCGCCCCACCGGCCGCCCGTCCACCCGGCGAACCAGCTCGCCCACCAGGTGCCCGTACGTCCAGGCGTGCTCGCCCGCGACGGAGCCCGGCGTCCACTCGGGCTCGGCGGCGGCCAGGTCGGCGCAGAGCAGCGCCCAGTCGGCGACCGCCTCGGCGGCCCGGGGCACCGGGAACGCCGGCAGCCCGGCGGTGTGGTTGAGCACCTGCCGCACCGTGGCCGGCGCCCGGAACTCCGGCCAGTACGCCGACGCCGGCGTGTCGAGGTCCACCCGGCCCCGGTCGACGAGGGTGAGCAGGCAGAGCGCGACCACCGGCTTGCCCACCGAGTAGACGTTGACCAGGGTGTCGGGCCGCCACGGATCGTCGGCGCCCACCGCCGGCACGACCGCGCCGGGCGCGACGGCGGCGCGGCTGCCGCCGAGCAGGTCGACCACCGGCTGGCCGTCGTACCAGACGGCCAGCGCCGCGCCGGTCTCCCGGCCGGCGCTGAACAGGTCGTGGAAGCAGTCCCGGACCGGGGCGAAGCGCGCGTGCATCCGGCCACCGTAGTGGTCCACCCGGTTACCGGCCCGGGAATTCCGGCGCGGACTGGTCGCGATGGCCGCCCCGGTGCGGAATGCTGGCGGGATGGCGGATCCGGAACTGGTGGACGTGGTCGTGCTCGGGCTCGGGGTCGGCGGCGAGGAGGTGGCCGGGCGGCTCGCCGAGGCCGGCCTCACCGTCGTGGGGATCGAGCGGAACCTGGTCGGCGGCGAATGCCCGTACTGGGGCTGCGTTCCCAGCAAGATGATGATCCGGGCGGCCAACGCGCTGGCCGAGGCGCACCGGCTCAACGAGCTGGCCGGCTCGGCCGAGGTGCGGCCCGACTGGGCGCCGGTGGCGAAGCGGATCCGCGAGGAGGCCACCGACACCTGGGACGACAAGGTGGCGGTGGACCGTTTCACCGGCAAGGGCGGCCGGTTCGTCCGGGGCAGCGGCCGGCTCGACGGCCCGAACCGGGTACGCGTCGGCGAACAGGTCTTCCAGGCCCGGTTCGGGATCGTGCTCGGCACCGGCACCCGCCCCTCGGTCCCGCCGATCGACGGTCTGGCCGACACCCCGTACTGGACCAACCACCAGGCCATCGAGGCCGAGGAACTGCCGGAGTCGCTGCTGGTGCTCGGCGGCGGGGCGATCGGACTGGAGCTGGCGCAGGTCTTCGCCCGGTTCGGCGTCCGGGTGACCGTGGTCGAGGCGGCCGACCGGGTGCTCGCCGTCGAGGAGCCGGAGGCCTCCGAGGTCGCCGCGACGGCGCTGCGCGCCGACGGGGTGACCATCGAGACCGGGGTGAGGGCCGAACGGGTCAGCCACGACGGCTCCGGCTTCACCGTGCACGCGGGCGACCGCGGGTTCACCGCCGACCGACTGCTCGTGGTGACCGGGCGCAAGGCGCACCTGGACGAGCTGGGCCTGGACACCGTCGACGTGAACGCCGGCCAGCGCTACCTGCCGGTGGACGGGCGGATGCACGTCACCGACGGGATCTGGGCGGTCGGCGACCTCACCGGCGAGGGCGCGTTCACGCACATCGCCATGTACCAGGCGGGGATCGTCGTCGCCGACGTGCTGGACCACATGCGACGGACCAAGGGCGGCCCGGACGCCAGCGGCACCGCCAGCGTGATGGGCGGTGCGGCCGGGGTGGTCAGCGCGGTCGGCGGGGCGATGAGCGCCGGTGGGTCGACCGCCGCGCCGGGCAGCGTGCCGGTCGCCGACTACCGGGCCCTGCCCCGGGTCACCTTCACCGACCCCGAGGTGGGCGCGGTCGGCCTCACCGAGCAGCAGGCCCGCGACCGCGGCATCAACGTGCAGATCGGCCACACCGACCTGACCACGTCGGCCCGGGGCTGGATCCACAAGGCCGGCAACGCGGGCTTCATCAAGCTGGTCGCCGACGCCGACCAGGGGGTGCTGGTGGGCGCCACCTCGGTCGGCCCGGCCGGGGGCGAGGTGCTCTCCGCGCTGGTGGTGGCGGTGCACGCGGCCGTGCCGATCAGCCAGCTCCGCCACATGATCTACGCGTACCCGACCTTCCACCGCGCCATCGAGGACGCGCTGAAGGCGTTGAAGTAGCGTCAGTCGGCGGGTGCGCCGTGCCGGCCGGCGCCGGCGGCGAACCGGGCTGCGCCGTACCCGCCGTCCACCACCAGGGACTCCATGCCGAAGGCGAGTTCGGTGGCCATCGCCTCCGGCTCGGGCAGCCCGGCGTTGGCCAACAGCGCGGCCCGGTCGTTGCGCAGGCAGGTCTGCGGGAACCGGGCGATCTCGGCGGCCAGCCGCTCGGCCGCCGCCCGGGCCTCACCCGGCGCGACCAGCCGGTTGACCAGACCCATGGCGTACGCCTCGTCGGCGGGGACCGGGCGGCCGGTGAGGATCAGGTCCATCGCCCGGCTCTCGCCGATCAGCCGGGGTAGCCGCACCGTCCCGCCGTCGATCAGCGGTACGCCCCAGCGCCGGCAGAACACGCCCAGCGTCGCGTCCGACTCGGCGACCCGCAGGTCGCACCAGAGCGCCAGCTCCAGGCCGCCGGCCACGGCGTACCCGGAGATCGCGGCGATGACCGGCTTGGACAGCCGCATCCGGGTGGGGCCCATCGGGCCGTCGCCCTCCGGCTCGACCCGGTTGCCGCGCGGCGTACCGATCGCCTTGAGGTCGGCGCCCGCGCAGAACGTGCCGCCGGCGCCCCAGAGCACGGCGACCGCCGCGTCCGGATCCGCCTCGAAGGCGCGGAAGGCGTCCGCCAAGGCCCGCGCGGTCGGGCCGTCGACGGCGTTGCGGGCCTCCGGCCGGTCCAGGATCACCGTGGTCACCGGCCCGGCGTGCTCGACACGTACCCCCATCGGGTCAGCATGCCCTCGACGGCGCCCGCCGCGCCAGGCTTCCCGCGCCGACGGGGTCAGCCCGTCGGCTTCCGCCCAGCGGCGGGCGCTGCGTCGTCGTAGTCGTCGTGCACGGCGTCGCTCCCGGTCCTGATCTGGTGACTCCTCCGGAGAGACTACGAACTTGATGACCTGGATGGATCAGGCACGGCAACCCGGTGGGTCAGCCCCGACGTACGGGGAGCCAGCTGGTGGCGGTGATCAGGAGGGCCAGGGCCAGCATGAACAGCGTGACGGCGAGCGCGTAGGGCAGGTGGACCAGGAACGGCACCTGCTGAAGCAGGAGACTCACGCCGATCAGCGCGACGCTGCCGCCGGTCCGGACGGGCTGGCTGCGCGCCCTCCGGCCCGGACGCGCGAAGCGGAGCCAGACCGGCGGGAACCGCCGGGTCACGGCGGTCCGGACGCCGACCACGATCGCGAAGGAACTCAGGGCCACCGCCACCAGGCGGAGTAGGCCCAGCACCGCGCCGTCGTCGAACACGCCCATCCCGCCATGATTCGACGGGCGGTCAAGTGCCTCAGGCGCGGGCCGGCGGGTGGCTGAGGAAGGCGCGCCAGGCGGTGGGGGTGAAGGTGAGGGCCGGGCCGGTCGGGTCCTTGGAGTCGCGGACGGCGACCACGCCGGGCAGGTTGTCGGCGACCTCGACGCAGGCACCGCCGTTGCCGCTGCTGCGGCTGCTCTTGCGCCACCGGGCGCCCGTCAGCTCCATGTCTCCGCCACTTCCGTGATGAGATCGACCGACTGCCAGTGGGAGAGCGCCTCGCCACGCACGTTCTCCCAGGCGGCCATTATCGCCGCGAGGTCATCGACATCGCTAACCACTTGTCCCTGGACCTGGTTGTCGAGGTAGCCGGCGAGCCGGTGGTCCGGGCACTGCGCGATCACGAACGGCCCGTTCAGCCCGGCGTAGGCGCCGACCGAGGACGGGACGACGTGCACCCGGATGTGCGGTTCCGCGCAGGCGGCGAGCACGGCCTGCAACTGCTCGTGCATCGTCGCCCGGCCGCCGACGGGTCTACGCAGCACGGCTTCGTCGATCACTGCCGTGAACTGCGGCGGGTCGTCTCGGCGCAGGACGCCCTGGCGGTTGAGCCGCGTGGTCAGGTGCCGGTCGATGTCGACTCGTGGAATCAGGCCGGCTCCGGTGAGCACCGCCCGGGCGTAGGCCTCGGTCTGGAGTAGACCCGGCAGGACGAGGGATTCAAACCACCGCAGAGCGACCGCCTCGCGTTCGATCTCCTGCCAGGGGCGGAACCAGACCGGGTCACGACGTCTTGACGTGTCCGGCCAGATGTCCGAGACGTCCCGGCCGAGCACCTCGGCCGCCGCCAGCCGATGCCGGGCATGCGGGATCCGGCCCTCGCTGAGCCAACGACCCGCCGTCTTCGGATCCACGCCCACTCGCTCCGCGAGCGATTCGGTGGTGTGCCCGGTGTCGCTGAGCGCCACCCGCAGCGCGTCGTTCACGGCCCCTCCATCGGACGTCTCAAATATCTACCGACCATATCGCTACGCGGTGTATTTGTCTGGCCACCTTCGGCAGCGTGTTGTCCAGGACGGCGCGGCCGGTGGAGGTGAGGAGCCCGGCGGTCAGCGCCCGCATCGGGAGCCGCCCCGCCAACGACGTCGGGGCGGCTCCTGCCAACCTGACGAGGAAGGGACAGACATGCGTATCCGGCTCTTGCGGCACCGGGCCGAGGTGGCGCCGCGCGTACCCCGGCAGCGGACTCCGCAGAACGAGCGCCCCGCGTGGGCGAGCCAACCCACGGCCGTCTTTCCCACCGACGGGCCCGGCCGGGCGGGCAACCTCACCCCGGCCCAGCGGTGGCGGGCCGGCGGGTGGCGGGGAAACGGCGGACCGAGGTGAGCCGGGCGGCCCGTCCCCACCTGCCGATGCGACCGCTCTGGCTCTGCCGGGGCTGCGGCGCGCCGTGGCCCTGCCAACCGGCGCGACTCGCGCTGCTGGTGGAGTACCGCGCGGACCGGACCGCCCTGCTGATCTACCTGAGCACCCTGATGGCCGAGGCGGGTGCGCAGTTGTTGCAGCTCAACGGGTCCGCCTTCGCCGAGGACCTGACCGAGCGGTTCCTGACCTGGGCGCGGGCCCGGTGACGTCGGCTCGACGTCACGTACCCGGTGGTCCGGGGCCGCGGAGTGCGGACCCGGACCACCCCCGTCGCTCAGAACTCGTCGTCCAGGCTGACCTCGCCGCCGACCGCCACCTGGTACGCCGACACCCGCCGCTCGAAGAAGTTGGTCAGTTCCTGCACGTCCTGCAACTCCATGAACGGGAACGGGTTGGTCGACCCGTACGCCGGCGGAAGCCCGAGCCGGGCGAGCCGGGCGTCCGCCACGTACTCCAGGTAGCGCCGCATGTCGGCCGTGTTCATGCCCGGCAGGCCGTCACCGCAGAGGTCGCGGGCGAAGGCCAACTCCGCCGTGACCGCCTCGTCCAGCATCTGCCGCACCTGCTCCGCCATGGCGGCGTCGAAGAGCCCGGGTTCCTCGGCCCGGACGGTGTCCACCACCGTGAAGGCGAACTCCATGTGCATCGACTCGTCGCGGAACACCCAGTTGGTGCCGGTGGCCAGGCCGGAGAGCAGGCCGCGCGAGCGCAGCCAGTAGACGTACGCGAAGGCGCCGTAGAAGAAGAGCCCCTCGACGCAGGCGGCGAAGCAGATCAGGTTGAGCAGGAACGCGCGGCGCTCCGCCCGGGTCTCCAGTCGGTGCAGCTCACCGATCGAGTTGATCCACCGGAAGCAGAACTCCGCCTTGTCGCGGATCGACGGGATGTGCTCGATCGCCGCGAACGCCTTCGCCCGCTCGGCGTGGTCCGGCAGGTAGGTGTCCAGCAGGGTCAGATAGAACTGCACGTGCACCGCCTCCTCGTAGAGTTGGCGGGAGAGGTACAGCCGCGCCTCCGGCGCGTTGACGTGCTGATAGAGGTTGAGCACCAGGTTGTTCGCCACGATCGAGTCGCCGGTGGCGAAGAACGCCACCAGCCGGTGGACCAGGTGCCGCTCGCCGGCCGAGAGCTTCGCCAGATCGGGTACGTCGGAGGCCAGGTCCACCTCCTCCACGGTCCAGGTGTTGCGGATGGCGGCCCGGAACCGCTCGTAGAAGTCGGGGTAGCGCATCGGTCGCAGGGTCAGGTCCATGCCGGGGTCGAGCAGCATCGTCACTGGCAGGCCTCGCAGACTTCCGGGTTCTCCAGGGAGCAGGCGACCGCGTCGCCGTCGCTGACGGGCAGGGTGACCAGGGGGACCTTCTCGGCCGCCACGGTGGTCTGGGCGATCCGGGTGGCGGGGCGGGAGCGCAGGTAGTAGGTGGTCTTCAGGCCGGCCCGCCAGGCGTACGCGTACATCGAGGAGAGCCGGCCGATGGTCGGGGCGGCCTGGAACAGGTTGAGCGACTGCGACTGGTCGACGTAGGGCGCCCGCGCGGCGGCCAGGTCGATCAGCGCCTTCTGCGGCAGCTCCCAGGCGGTGCGGTACAACGCCTTCAGCTCCGCCGGCAGGTCCAGGTCCTGCACCGAGCCGTCCGCCCGCTTGATCGCGTCCCGGGTCTGCGGCGTCCACCGGCCCAGCCGCTTCAGGTCGGCGACCAGGTACCGGTTGACCTGGAGGAACTCCCCGGACAGGGTCTCCCGCTTGAAGACGTTGGAGACCAGCGGCTCCACGCACTCGGCGCAGCCGGCGATCGAGGCGATCGTCGCGGTCGGGGCGATCGCCACCAGCAGCGAGTTGCGCAGCCCGTGCCGGGCGATCTTCTCGCGGAGCGCCACCCAGGCGTCCGGCCGGGCGGGCCGGGCGTCCGGCCAGTGGTCCGGGTGCAGCACCCCGCCGGCCGCCCGGGTCAGCGGGTACGCCGGGTGCGCCCCGTGGGTCGCCGCCAGGTCGGCCGAGGCATCGTACGCGGCCAGGGCGATCTCCTCGGCGATCCGAGTGGACAGCGCCAGCGCCGCCGGGGAGTCGAAGGGCAGCCGCAGCGCGGCGAACACGTCGGCCAGGCCCAGCACGCCGAGGCCGAGGGGTCGCCACCGCCGGTGTGCGGTGGCCGCCTGCTCGGTCGGGAACCAGTTCCGGTCGATCGCCCGGTCCAGCGCGCCGACCGCGAGGCGTACCGTCCGCGCCAGCGCCGCGAAGTCCACGCCGGCACCGGACCGGCTGCCGGGCAGCAGGTGGGCGGCCAGGTTGATCGAGCCGAGGGTGCACACGGCGGTCTCGTCGTCGCTGGTCACCTCGAGGATCTCGGTGCACAGGTTGGAGTGGTGCACCACCCCGCCGCCGTTGCCGATCTGGTTGCAGGTCCGGTTCGCCGCGTCCCGGAAGGTCATCCAGCCGTTGCCGGTCTGCGCCAGGGTCCGCATCATCCGCGCGTACAGGGTGCGCGCCGGCAGGGTCCGCACGGCCCGGCCGGCCGCCTCCGCCGCCCGGTACGCGGCGTCGAACTCGTCGCCCCAGAGGTCGAGCAGCTCCGGCACCTCCTTGGGGTCGAAGAGCGACCAGTCGGCGTCCGCCTCGACCCGGCGCATGAACTCGTCCGGCACCCAGTTGGCCAGGTTGAGGTTGTGCGTACGCCGGGCGTCGTCGCCGGTGTTGTCCCGCAGCTCCAGGAACTCCTCGATGTCGGCGTGCCAGGTGTCCAGGTAGACGCAGGCGGCACCCTTGCGCCGGCCCCCCTGGTTGACCGCCGCCACGCTGGCGTCCAGCGTGCGCAGCCAGGGCACGATGCCGTTGGACCGGCCGTTGGTGCCCCGGATCAGCGACCCCCGCGAGCGCACCCGGGACCACGAGATGCCGATCCCCCCGGCGAACTTGGACAGCTTCGCCACCTGCGTGTAGCGCTCGTAGATCGACTCCAGCTCGTCCCGGGGCGAGTCGACCAGGAAGCAGGAGGAGAGCTGCTGGTGCCGGGCGCCGGCGTTGAACAGCGTCGGCGAGCTGGGCAGGTAGGCCAGCCGGGCCATCGCCCGGTACAGCTCGCCGGCCTCCTCGACGGTGTCCGACAGGCCGGCGGCCACCCGCAGCCAGAAGTGCTGCGGCCGTTCCAGCACCGCCCGGCCGCCGGGGTGGCGCAGCAGGTAACGGTCGTACAGCGTGCGCAGGCCGAAGTACTCGAACGCGTCGTCGTGGGCGTGGTCGACGAGGCCGTCGAGGGCGTCGGCGTGCGCCGCGACGAAGCCGGCGAACCCGGGGTCGAGCAGCCCTTCCGCGTACGCGGTGGCGACGCTGTCGCTGAAGCTGTCGATGCCCTGTGCGGCCGTCTCGTCGGCGATCCGCCCGGCGAGCAGCCGCGCGGCGAGCTTCGCGTACGCCGGTTCCTCGGCGGTCAGGCCGGCCGCCGCCGCGATCGCCAGCTCGGTCAGTTCGGCCTGGTCGGCCCGGGCGGTACGCCCCGACTCGACCAGGGCCAGGATCCGGTCCGGGTCGGTGTCGGGCAGGTCGTGGTGGTGCCGGTGCAACAGGTCCCGCAGTGCTTCCGCCGCGGGCGGGGCGAGGGTGGATGCCGCCGTCATGTGCTCCCCTGAGTGGTCGATGTGGACCGCCCGGGAGGGCGCGACGGCACGCCGGACCGCCGCCGGTCGGTGTGCCGGCGGTGCTCCGTACGGCTCGGCGGCCCTCCCGCGAGGCCTCGAGGTGGTACGCGCGCCGGACGGCACGCCCTGCTGGCAGGTCTTCGGACTCGCGGGCCGGCGCGTCTCCGCGCTTGCCTACTGGCCGTCGCTTCCCAGGCCCCGTCGGGCCCAGTGCTGATGACGGCGGTCGTTCCCGCTCACCGCTGCGGGGCAGTCCCGGATTCGCACCGGGTTCCCTGTTCGGCGCGGCGCCTGGCGGGCACCGCGCCTGGCCGACCATGAGGTCGAACCAGCAGTACGAGTGATCCTAGATGTAGTGGTGACGGAAAAGCCAGAACACCAGATGATGTGGGCGTGTCGCGTTGTGGCCCTCGATCGGGTGACCGGCGCGCGCTGTACCCGTCACCCGGTTTGCGGTCGCTCCTGCCGGGAAGTCGGAGAAGGTGCGCGAACTTCTGACGAAACTCGAACAGGCCACGGCGCTGGACCGGGCGGGGGACCGGTTGCAGCGCGCCGTCCAGGGCACCCTGCGGTCGCAGCGGATCCGGGACCTGCTGCACGGCGTCTGGCTGGGGCACCCGCTGCACCCGGCGATGGTGCAGGTGCCGGTGGGCGCGTGGATCTCGGCGGCGATCGTCGACCTGCTGCCCGGCCAGCGTAGGGCGGCCACCGCCCTGATCGGGGCCGGTACGGCCAGCGCCCTGCCGGCGGCCGTGGCCGGGCTCAACGACTGGGCCGGGCTCGCCCGCGACCAGCGCCGGGTCGGCCTGGTGCACGCCGCCGCGAACGTCGTGGGTCTGAGCCTGTACGCGGGCTCCCTCGTGGCCCGGCTGAACGGCCGGCACGGCATTGGTCGGGCGCTGGCGTACCTCGGGCTGTCGGCCGCGAGCGGCGGGGCGTACCTGGGCGGGCACCTCGCGTACAAGCAGGGCGCCCAGGTCAGCCAGAGCATTTCCGAGCTGCACCTGATCAGTGAGGGGTGGCACCCGGTGGGCGACCTGACCAGCCTGCCGCAGCGGCAGTTGGTCACCCGCGAGATCGACGATGTCTCGGTGATCCTCTACCGGCACGGCGACGACGTGACGGTGATGCTGGAGCGCTGCCCGCACCAGAGTGGACCGCTCGGCGAGGGCGAGGTGCAGGAGATCGACGGCCACGCCTGCGTGGTCTGCCCGTGGCACGGCAGCGCGTTCCGGCTCAACGGTGGCGAGGTGGTGCACGGCCCGTCCGGCAACGACCAGGTCATCCTGCCCACCCGCATCGTCAACGGCCGCCTGGAGGCCCGCCTCCCCTGAGCCTTCGCCCGGTCAGTCCTTGCGGTGGCGGCCGGTGACCAGCGCGCGGGCGGCCGGGCGGCGGCGCAGGCCGAGCATCGCGCCGATCTGCGCGCCGACGATGCTCGCCACCGCCAGCACCGCCGAGATCGCCAGCGGTTGGTTGATCCCCTCGTCGTCGAGGGTGGCCCGGGAGGCGCCCGCCGCCATCGCCGGGGGCGCGCCGGCCGGCTCCGTCGACCTCGGAATCCCGGCCCGGGACGGCGAAGGCTTGGCCTTCGGTGTCTGACCGATCGTTCCGGCCACGCTCCCGTGCGCGGTCGCGCCCGATCCGCCCCCGGGTGCCGGGGCCGGCTTCGACGGGGACGCCGGGCGCACCACCAGTCGGCCGGTGGCATGCCGCCGGGCGCCGTCGTCGATCGCACTCTCGGGCAGTTTCAGCAGCTGGCCGGGGCGGATGCGGTCCGGGTCGGCGAGCCGGTTCAGCCGGGCCACGTCCCGGTAGCGGTCGAAGTCGTCCAGGTAGCGCTCGGCCACCTCGCCCAGGTAGTCGCCCTTCGCCACCCGGTACACCGCCGGCTCGGTGGTCAACGACGCGGCCCGGGCCTGCGCCGCCGGGGCGACGGCCGCCGGGGCGGCGACCGCCGGCTGCGGCGCGGCCAGGGTGGCGGCGCTCGCCGCGGCCGGGCTCGCCACCAGGATCAGCGCCACCGAGCCGACCAGCGCGGCCGCCGCCCGCTGCTGCCGGCGCATCCCGGGCAGCCGGGGCGCCGGCCGGCGCAGCGCCGCCGCCAGCAGCTCCACCAGCACGGAGAACGCGAACGTCGCCCAGCCGAACCAGCCCAGCACCGCCAGCGCCCGCAGGAAGAGCTGCCCGTCGTCCCGGCTGGTCAACGCCGTACCCACCTCGGCGAGGGTGGGCAGGTGGTCGGGGAGGGGATTGCCGGCGAAGGCGAGGAGCGCGACCGGCCCGCCGGCCAGCACGGCGCAGAGCACGACGAGGGCGCCCAGCCCGGTGAGGACCTGGCCGGTGCGGCGTACGGCGGAGCGTTGCGGTACGGCCATGGCCGCCTTCCCTTCCTTACGGGGCCCCGGTGAGGGCCCGCGCGGTGGCCTCACCGGAGACGGTGACGGTGTTCCGGAAGCCGAACAGGCCGAGCAGTTCCCGGGGGTAGGTGATGCGGACGCGTACCTGGATCTGCTTCTCCCCGTCGACCACCGGGAAGCTGACGGTGTGGCCGCGCACCCCGCCGGCCGCGCGCAGGTAGTCCGCGACGGCGACCCGAGCGCCCGCCTCGTCGATCTCCTTCGGACCGCCCTCGATGGCCCGCGCGCGGTCGATGACCTGACCGCCGCTGCGGGCCGCCTCGGCGGCGAGGTCGTCGGCGCGCTGGACCGACCGCAACTGGCCGGCGGTGTCGTACGCCATCCCGATGATCACGAGGACGCCGGCCAGCGCGGCGGCGAGGAAGAGGCTGACCCGGCCGCTCTCCCGGCCCGTCCACCCGGTCATCCCCGGCTCCGGTAGCTGTCCAGCGGCGAGGTGAAGGTCGCCGACACGGTGTGCGAACCCGGCACCCCCGGCAGCCCGGGCGCGCGGAGGTCGGCGAAGGAGACCCGGCAGGTCACCCGGACCGTCACCGTCGCCGGCACGCCCGGGGCGCTCCGGTACGCCGCCGCGAAGCTGGTCTCCGCGCCCCGGACCGTGCCGCTGAGCGCGAGCGCCGGCGCCCCGGCGCAGCTCAGTCCCCGCCAGTCGAGCCGCCGTCGGGCGGCGTCCGTCGCGGCGGCCCGGCCGGTGGCCGCGTCCCGGGAGATCGAGGCGGCCCGGGCGGCGTCGTGCGCGGCGGACTCCACCGCCTCGTCGGCGACCGCGGTACGCCCCACCACGCCGGCCAGCACCATCAGCCCGATGAAGGCGGGGGCCAGCACCGCCACCTCGATCGACACGGATCCCCGCTCGCGCACCGGCCTCACCCCGTCGTCCAGCGTTCGACCGTGCCGTGCGCGGTCTGCCGGACCGGGAAGCTGACCCCGGGCACCACCGACAGGGACCTGCCGGTGACCGTGCAGGTCACCTCGGTGGCGGTGGTGACGCAGCGGGGCCCGCGCTCGTCCCAGCCGACCAGCCAGTCGCCGGTCGCCCGGAGGAAGCGTCGGGCCCGGGCCTCGCCGGCTCCCGCCGGCGCCGCCAGGACGCGTTGCGCGTCGACCCCGCTCTCCGCCGCGTGCAGCGCCGTGGACCGGGCCACGAAGACCGCCGCGAGCTGGATCGAACCGAAGAGCAGCACCAGGATCGCCGGCATCACCACGGCCAGCTCCACCGGATTCGCCCCCCGGTCCGTACCGCCCTCGGCGAGCCTGCGCCGGACGGCCGCGACCGTCCGGCGCGGGCCGCGGGCCGGCCGGCGGGGCCGGACCGCAGCCGCCGCCGTGCCGTCGCCGCGCCACAGTGCTCGTCGCATCGTCGGGCGTCAGGGAGCCGTCGGGACGGCGTTCATCCAGTTGTTCGCCCGGGCCATGACCAGGCCGGTGACCGCGATCGCCGCGGCGACCAGGCCGAAGATGATCACGGCGGTGGGCACCGGGCTGTCCCCGCGCTCCGCGTCGTGGCGCAGCTCGGCCAGCCGCGCGGTCAGCGCGGCGTGCAGGTAGGTGATCAGGTGCATGTCGGTGCTCCTTCTCGGGGTGGGTTCACAGGCGGGCGAGGAACGGATAGACGGCGAAGCCGAGCAGGACGAAGACCAGCAGCGAGCCGGGGATGTCCAGCCGGCTGGTGATCCCCTCGGCCCGCGCCAGGTTGTCGGTACGGATCTGGTCGCGCAGCGAGTCGGCGCGGCTGCGCAGGGTCTCGTGCACCTGGGCGCCCTCGCTGCCCGAGGAGCGCATGATCGCGCCCACGTCACCCAGCTCCGGGATGCCGATCCGGTCGGCCAGCACCTGCAGCTCGTCCCAGGGCGAGTGCATCTGGAGCTGGGCGATCCGCAGCGCCTCCCGGATCCGGTCGAAGACCCAGCCGTCGCAGACCGTCGCCGCGCGTTCCAGCGACTGCACCGGGCCGTGCGCCGCGGAGAGCTGCAACGCCACCAGGTCCAGGTAGGTGCAGACCGCCTGGCGGAACTCGTCCCGCGCGGCCTCCGCCCTGGCCAGTACGTCCCGGTGCGCGACCAGCCCGGCGAGGAACGCCAGCCCCAGGCTCCCCAGCACCGGCACGACCAGCGGCAGCGACACCCCGCCGACGAAGAGCACGGCAGACAGCACGGCCGGGGTGGCGAACCCGATCAGCGCGGAGAGCAGCACCGACAGCGCGTACTGCTCGGGGGTGCGGTCGAGCAGGGCGAGCTGCCGGTGCGGCGGGCGCAGCCAGCGGGACAGGCCGACCAGCCAGTCCGGCCCGCCGCTGCCGGCCCCGGTCACCTGGCCGGGCGGCTGGTGCAGCCGGCGCAGCGCCGGACCGAGCGCCGGGGTGGCCGGCAGCGCCTCGCGGACCACCAGGAAGAGGCCCAGGCCCACGGCCGACCCGCCGAGCACGGCGACGGCGAGCTGCCAGTTGACGATCAGGTTCACGCGATCGCCTCCTCCGGGTCGGGGGCGGGCAGGAAGCGTGCCGGCCGGGGCGGCTGGCTCATCGAGCGCACCCAGATCAGCAGCCCCACGAACGCGGCCCCGAGCACGGCCATCACCAACTGCCCGAACGGCGTCCCGTACGGCCGCACGTACTCCCGGTTGACCAGCCCGTACGCGAGGGCGGCCAGGGTCATCCCGGTGAGGAAGCGGACCGCGAACCGGGGCTGGGTCCGCTTCGCCTCGACCTCCCGCCGGGTGGCCACCTCGGCCGACGCGGCGGAGGCGATCGAGCCGAGCACGTCGCCCAGCCGCTCGCCCCGGTCGGTCAGGTGCAGGATCAGCGCCGCCACCACCTGGTCGCAGACCGGGTCGCCGATCTCGTCGGCGAACGCGAGCAGGGCGGACCTCGCCAGCCAGCCGGCCTGCAACCGGGCGGCCAGGGTGCGTACCTCCTCCTGGATCTCCTCCGGCGCGGTCGCGATGGTGCCGATGACGGCCTGCTGGAGGCCCTGGCCGGTGCCGCAGATGTCCTTCAGCCGGCGGGTCCACTCGCCGACCGCCTCGATCCGGGCGATGGCCCGCTGCTCGGCCCGGCCGACCGCGAAGAGCCACGGCACCCCGGGCACCGCCAGCGCCACCAGCAGCCCGACCACCGGCAGCCCGGTCAGCAGGAAGGCCAGCGCGCCGGCGACCACCGCCGTGCCGAGCAGGAGTTGATGGCGGTGCTGATCGCGGGCGCTCGCCCCGGCGCCGGCCCAGAGCCGGCGCAGCCCCGGTCCGGCGCCCGGGGCGCGGCCGGGCGGCCGGCGGGTGCCGGCCAGCGCCACCACGGCGAGCACCAGGCCGGCCACGCAGACCGCCCCGGAGACCAGGGCGACGAGTTCGATGGCGGCCATGCCCTACCGCCGTCCGAGCCGGGAGTGCCGGGTGCGGCGCCAGGCGCCGGCGCCGGCCTCGATGAACCGGGTCAGCAGCCGGGCGTCGTAGCCGACCCTGAGGAGCTCGTCGCGGATCCGCTCCGGCAGGTGCCGGGGCACCGCCCGGCCGTCCGGGCCCGGCCCGAAGACCGTGGTGGTGGTGATCCGGTTGCCCTCGCCGACGCCGATGACCTCCTCGACGTGCGAGACGAAGCGGTGCTTGCGGCCGCCGATCGCGGTCTCGTCCTCGACGGTGACGTAGACGATCAGGTCGAGCGCGTTGCCCGCCATCCGGCGGGCCTGGTCGACCGTCATCTCCCGACCGTGGGAGAGGGCCAGCTCGATGATCCGCTCGCTCACCCCCGCCGGGGTACGGGCGTGGATCGTGCACATCGAGCCGCGGCTGGTGGTCATCGCCTGGAGCATCGGCACGATCTCCCGGGACCGGACCTCGCCGACGATGATCCGCAGCACGCCCATCCGCAGCGAGACCGGGATCAGGTCGGCGATGCTCACCTCACCGGCCGGCCGCCCGTCCAGGCCCCGTTCGCCGTGCCCCTCGCGGGCCTCGAAGCTCATCACCGCCCGGTGCTTGTGCCCCCGCCGGGCCGGCAGCAGCTCCCGGCTCTCCTCCAGCAGCACGTACGGCTCGTCCGCCGGGATCTCGTCCATCAGCGCCCGGATGACCGTGGTCTTCCCGGCGCCGGCCAGCCCGGCGACCATGATGTTCAGCCCGGCCCGCAGCGACGCGCGGAGGAAGTCGCGCAGCAGCGGATCGATCATCTCGTCCAGGTCGGGCCGCCCGCCGGCGATGTCCTCCAGGCTCACCGCGAGGGTGTTGTGCTTGCGGATCACCGCGTACGGGCGGTGGCTGACCAGGAACACCGCCGCCAGCCGGCTGCCGTCGGGCAGTTGCAGGTCCAGCGTCGGCTTCGAGGTGGAGAGCGACCGCTCGGTGGCCCCCGCCCGCCGGGCCGCCGCCTGGAGGATCTCCACCAGTTCGTCGTCGCTGTCGGCGATCGGCTCGGCCCAGTCCACGCCGCCGCCGTGCCGGGTGATGCGCACCTGGTCGCAGCCGAGGATGTGCACCTCCTCGATGGTGTCGTCGACCAGCAGCGTCTGGAGCCGGCCCAGGCCGACCAGCTCGGCGGTCACCTGGTCGAGCAGCAGCCGTTCCGCTTCGGCGGCCATCGGCGTGCCGGACCGGCGCACCGAGTCGGCGTACGCGGAGACCACCGTGAGGGCCAGCCGGGCCCGCTCGACCTCCTCGGCGTCCGCGTCGAACTCCCGGCCGCGCTGCCAGAGGGTGAGCCGCTCACTCAGCTCCCGGCGCAGCTCACGGACCACCGCGAAGTCGACCCGGGGCCGGGGCGGCGGTGCCGGCGGTGCCGCGCGCAGCGGGGCGGCCGGATGGTGCCGGCCGTCGGGCGGGGCCAGCGGCGGCACGGTGGAGGTGGCGCCCGGCTGCTGCCCGCGCGGGTCGTGGGAGACCGGCTCAAACCGCACCGGGCACCCCCGGCGTGGCCGGCGCGGTCACCGCCCGCGGCTGCGCGGCCCCGCGCCAGGCCAGCCGGGCCCGTCGCCGGTCCAGCAGCGCCCGGACCGGCACCTCCAGCGCACCGGCCGCGCGCATCAGCGGCCGTCCGGAGCGGACGGTGCCGCCGAGGCTGAGCACCTCCGCGGTACGCGGATCGAGCGGCAGCCGGGCGATCACCGGCAGCCGCAGCGCCTTGCTGATCTCGCTGCTGCCGTGCCCGTCACCCACCACCAGCAGGCGCAGCGTGCCCGAGGGCACCCGGTGCTCGATGAAGTCCCGCTCGACCGCCCGGATCGTCGACCGGGTGGCCGACAGGTCGGGCAGGTGCGCGCGGGTGACCAGCAGCACGATCGCGGCGGCCCGCAGCACCGGCCACGGTGGACCGCCCACCTGCAACCGGCCGCAGTCGACCAGCACGTCGTACGGGGGGACACCCCGCTCCAGCCCGGTGAAGAAGTCGGCGAACCGCTGCCAGAGCGGGTTGACGCTGCCGGCCTGGGCGGGTTCGACCACGCCCGGCAGCAGCAGCCGCTCCCGTTTCGGCGCGTCCAGGTCGACCAGCTGGGACCAGAAGGCCGACTCCAGGTTGCCGTCGCGCAGCTCCCCGACGGCCAGTTCGCCGATGCCGCGGGGGCCGTCCAGCGCCCCGCCGAGGTAGCCGGCGAGGATCGAGCCGCCCGCCGGGTCGCACTCGGCCAGCACCAGCCGCCGGTGCCAGCTCAACGCGGCGGCCAGGGCGGAGGTGGTGACGCCGGGGGACCCCTTCGCCGAGACCAGGGCGATGATCGCCATCAGGCCGCCTCGGTGAGCACGAGCGCGATCCGGTCGTCCGCGGCCAGCGCCACCACGGCCGGCACGTCGCGGACGGCCAGCGCCACGTAGACCACCACGTCCTCGTTCTCCGGCGCGGCGCTGTCGATGACGGTGCCCTCGAACCGGGTGCCGCCGCTGGTGGCGGCGGTGCCGTCGGCCTGCCGGTCGGGGGTGCTGACCAGCAGCACCTTGTCGCCCGGGTGGAGCCTGCGGGCCGGCACCCGGGCCGGCTTGAGGCCGAGCGCGATCTGCTGCTGCCCGGGCCCGAGCAGCGGGGCGTCGGTGAGCTGCCCCCGGGTCAGCAGCGTGCCCGGGGTCAGCCGGACGGCGGCGCGCAGCTTCAGCACCTCCGTCAGCCGGCCGGCCGGCACCGGGCGCAGCTCCCGCCCGCCGGAGACCCGTACGGTGACCAGGTCGTCGGTGGTGAGCTGCTCGCCCACGTCGACCGGCCGGGCCACCGCCAGGTAGCTGCCGGTCGACCGGACCGAGGTCACCGCGAACGCCGCGCCCAGCCCGCCGAGGGCGATGAGCAGCACCGCCAGGCCGAGCAGGCCGGGCCGGACCCGCCGCTGCCGGACCACCCGGGGCGGCGCCACCGGCGCGTCCAACGGGATCCCGTTCCGGGTCGCCACACTCATCGCGTCACCACCTGAAGCTCGTTGATCTGTACCGGGACCGTGCCGCTGACCCGGCTCTGCGCGATGTCGCCGCTCTCGCCCCCGCCGGACCAGTGCACGGTCCAGTACGTGGTGGCGCTGACCCGGTACGTGCCGGCCCGGGCGTAGCCCCGGTCGTAGCCGCAGTCGGGGGAGGTCTGTCCGGCCCGGGGCCCACCGGCGTCGTACAGGGTGCCCGGCCCGGTGCAGGTGACCTTCCGGCCGTCGCCCATGGTCCAGACGATCCGGTCCACCCGGGCGGTGATCCCGACGGTCAGCCCGCGGTCCGAGGCGGACGCGGTCAGCGGACCGAAGTACGCGGGCCCGGAGCTGGCCCACATCCAGACCGGCAGCCCGACCAGGCCCGGTCCCTTGCTCCGCCGGGGCGCGACCGCGATGCGGGGTGGCAGCAGCGAGATCGAGGCGAGCGCCCGGCGGGCCAGTTCCTCCGGGTCGGGCGGCGCGCCGTACCCGGGCGGCGGGGCGTCGAGCAGGACCACCGACTGGTCGCCCAGATCGCCGCCGTTGCAGGTACGGACGTACCACTGCTTGCCGTCAGGGGCCTCCGGTTGCGGCTCGGCGAGCTTGTAGTAGCAGCCGTCGCCGTTGTCGAACCAGCCCAGCAGGTCGTCGTAGCAGGGGATGACCCGGCCGTTCCACTGGCACTTCGCGGCGCCGCCACCGGAACTCCCGCCGCCGGTGTCCCCGCCCCCCGGACCCCCGGGGGTGCCGGGCTCGTCGTCCCAGACGTTGCAGTCGTTCTGCCCGGGTGGGCAGTCCCCGCCGGGACCGGCGGCGTGGACGGGCGATCCGGCCAGGGCCAGCAGCAGCGCCAAGCCGGCGGCGAGCAGCAGCCGGCGGGGCGTCCCGGCCCGGGTCGGGCGGGCCGGGACACCCCTTCCTCCCCAGGTCAGCACGGCTGGTCCTGGTGTGCCGCGCCGGAGTTGATCAGCCACCGGCCGTCGGGGTAGCGGGTCGCGGTGGCGGTCGCCAGGTAGCGCCCGCCGCGGGTGCCCGGGACGACCCGGCGGTCCTTGGCGTAGATCAGGCGGTAGCCGGTGGCGTCCAGGCAGTCCTGGATCTCCACGGTGGCCGGCCGGGCGGACAGGTCTACCGACAGGACGGTGGGGTCGGAAACGAGTTTCCCGGTCCGCATCGCACCGTGCTCCTTCGCCTCGCGAATTGCCACCCGTACCCGGGTCAGCAGCGGATCCGCCACGAATCGGGGCAACGCCGGATGCCCGGGATCGCTTCGCGCGCTCGCCACCCGGGTCGCCTCCAGATAGCCGGAGTAGGCGGCGAGAGCGGCTTTTCCGGCCGCCTGTTCGTCGGCTGCGGAATGCGCGGCCGGCACCGCGTCGCGCCCGGTCAGTGGACCGGCCGCGGCTTCCGGTTCGGCGCCGCAACCGGCGGTCACGCCCAGCAGGGCCAGGCTGAGCAGGCAGACCGTCCACCGGCGGGAATGCCGTGTTCGCAACGCCGCGCCCTCCTCGATGGCGACCCGGAGCGGCCGCGCGGGCGTACTCCGGGCAGGCGGAAGCGCGCCCGGAAGTGTCCTGCCGGGCCCCGTCTGGCTACCGCCGCATTTACCTGTACGGATTTTTAACTAATTCGAAACCTGCTGTGTCCGGTCGGCCTCCGACGCCAATTGATCGGGGTTGCGTCGTACCCAAGGGGCGAGCATAGGCTGACGTCCGCCGATGCAACAGAGGCAATTCACGTGAACACGCTCAGTGATGACAGGTGGTGGTGGCCGGTGGGTGCCCGCACGGTGACCCTTGTCAAAAAACCGATGCGGCCGGCGGCAGGAGTGGTCGCAGCCTGTCCGGGGATCCGGCGTTCCGGGGCGGCGCCGACCGGCGGAGGAATGTGCGGGATCGATGCCTCCGGTCCGATCCGTCCCTTGGGCGTCCGGGCCGCCCGGCGGGAATCCCGCACGGCTCGCCAGCCGCTGGGCTGCGCCGGCCGGGACGCCGTTTTCCGCGTCATGCGCCACGCGCCGCGCGGGCCGAAATCACTCTCCGTGCTCCAGAGTGGAACTGTGCGCGACCGTCCGGGCAGGTCGAGGTGACCGCCGAACGGGTCCGCGGCGGCGCCACCCACCGTCCCCTGGTGCGTCTGCTGGCCGCCCTCGCGCTCGTGCCCCCGGTCCGGCTGGCGGTCGCCCGCTACGCCGTACCCCCGAGGTCGGCGGACCGGACCGGGTGCGACCGCTGCGGTGCGCCGATCGGCCTGGACCGGCCACTGCCGGCGCTCGGCCCCGCGGCCCGCTGCCCGACCTGCCGAGCCCGGGTGGGCGCGCCGCCCGGCGTGGTGGAGTTCGCCCTGGTCGCCGCCGTGGCGGTGCTGATGCTGGCCGACGGGCCGGGCGCGGTACGGGCGGCGGTGGCCTGGTGGCTCGCCTTCGCGGTGCCGTCGGCCCTGATCGACGCGGCGGCGCACCGGCTGCCGGACCGCCTCACCTGGCCGGCGGCGGCCGGCACCTGGGCGCTGCTCGGGGTGGCGGCGCTGACCGGGGCGGGCCCCGCGCCCTGGCTGCGCGCCACCGCAGCCGCGCTGGCCCTCGCTGCGGGGTTCGCGGCGACCACGCTGCTGCTCGGTCGGCGCGGGTTCGGGCTCGGGGACGCCAAGCTGGCGCTCGGCGTCGGGGCGCTGCTCGGCTGGTACGGCTGGCCGGTGCTGGTCACCGGGCTGGTGCTCAGCTTCGCGCTCGCCGCGCTGGTCGGACTGGCCCTGCTGGCGGCCCGCCGGGTCCGCTGGTCCAGCCACCTCCCCTTCGGCCCGTTCCTGATCGCCGCCGCCGCCCTCGCCCTCCTCCTCGCCACCGATCGGTTCTCGTAGTCGGTGGCACCTTCATGGCGCCGGCGGCGGTGGAGCCCTCGACGTGACACCGGATCAGCGGCTGTGACCCAGGTCACTCGGGATGAACTTCCGCCTGCTGGCCACGTCCGGAGCACCTGGATACCTCTCGCGCTCATCCAGGGAGAATGATGCGTTCAGTTCGCAAGATATCGGCGCTGGCACTGCTGGTGCTGGGCGTCTCGATGGTGGCTCCGGACGGATTGCCGGCGTCGGCGCAGCCCCGGGCCGCGAAGCCGGCGACCACACCCACGGTCGCGTCCAAACCCCGGACGGTCACGCTGCTCACCGGCGACACCGTGCACCTCAGCACCGTGGACGGCCACACGGCTGTCGACGTCGTGCCGGGCAAGGGACGGGAACGGATCCCGTTCATCACGCACAGCGCCGGCGAGGACGTGCGGGTCATCCCCGCCGACGCCGTCGGCCTGCTCAACCGGGGCGAGCTCGACGAGCGGCTCTTCGACATCTCAATGCTGGTCGGTTTCGGCTACGACGACACCCGGGCCGCTCTGCCGCTCATCGTCCAGCACAGCGGCGCCGCCCCCGCCCGCCTCGCCGGCGCCCGGACCACCCGGGCGCTCTCCGGGGCGAGCGCTGTCGCGGAGAGCCGCGCGGGCGCGGTGTCCTTCTGGAACGACATCACCTCCGCCGCGAGCGGCACGGAGCGGCAACTGCGGTCCGGATTCGACAAGATCTGGCTCGACGGGCTGCGCCACCCGACCCTGGACGTCAGCGTCCCGCTGACCGGCGCGCCGCAGGCCTGGCAGGCCGGCTGGACGGGAACGGGGGTGAAGGTCGGCGTGATCGACACCGGCATCGACCAGACCCACCCGGATCTGGCCGGCCACGTCGCCGCCGCGGAGAACTTCACCGCCGACCCGGACACCCTCGACCGGGTCGGCCACGGCACCCACGTCGCGTCCACCATCGCCGGCAGCGGGGCCGCGTCGGACGGCCGTTACAAGGGCATGGCGCCCGGCGCGACCCTCTACAGCGCCAAGGTCTGCACCGAGGTGGGCTGCCCGGAGTCGGCGATCCTGGCCGGCATGACCTGGGCGGCGCAGCAGGGCGTCAAGGTCGCAAACATGAGCCTCGGCGGCCCGGACAGCCCGGAGACCGACCCGATCGAGGCGGCCCTGGCCGACCTCACCCAGCGCTACGGCGTGCTCTTCGTCGTCGCCGCCGGCAACGACGGCCTGGCCGGCGAGTCCACCGTGAACTCGCCCGGCGATGTGGCCGAGGCGCTGACCGTGGGGGCCGTGACCAAGACGGGTGAGCTGGCCGAGTTCTCGAGCCGGGGCCCGCGCACCGGCGACGCCGGCATCAAACCGGACATCACCGCGCCCGGCGTCGGCATCGTCGCCGCCCGCAGCTCGACCTCTGACCTGTGGCCGGACGGCGAGAACCCGCAGTACACCAATCTCTCCGGCACCTCGATGGCGACTCCGCACGTGGCCGGCGCAGCGGCGATCCTGACCCAGCAGCACCCCGGCTGGACGCCCGAGCGGATCAAGGCCACCCTGATGGCCGCCGCGCAGCCGAGCACCGCCATCGGTGTCTACGAGCAGGGCGCGGGCTTCCTCAACGTCGCCCGGGCGATCCAGCAGCCCGTCACGGCGAGCCCGGTCAGTGTCGCCTTCGAGCGGACCGCCACTGCGCAGCAGAGCACGATCACGTACGCGAACAGTGGCGCTTCCGACCTCACCCTGGCTGTCTCCCTCGACGCCAAGGACGCCGACGGCGCCCCGGCGCCGGCCGGCCTGTTCAGCCTCAGTGCCTCCTCGGTGACGGTACCGGCCGGCGGCACGGCCACCGTGACCGTCAATGTGCAGGCCGCCGCCGACCTGCCCGACCGCTACTTCGGCGGCGAGGTGACCGCCACCGGCGGCGGCGCGCAGGTGCAGACCCCGGTCGCGCTCGACGTCGCCCGCCACGAGCTGACCCTCAAGCTCGTCGGGCCGGACGGCGGAGCGCCCACGCTCGAGCAGGGCTGGGTGACCGTCCTGCTCGACCTGGACCGGCAGACCATCCTGGTGCTCGGCGACCCCGCGGCCACCAGGTACCGGGTCCGCGCGGGCCGCTACCTGGTCCAGACGTACCTGGTGAGCGGCGACCCGTTCTTCCCGGACATCACTTCGCTGGTGCGCCCGAGCCTCGACCTGACCACGGACCAGGCGCTCACCATGGACACCAGCCTGGCGAAGCCGATCGCGGTGTCGGTGCCGAACCCGAAGGCCACCGCGGTCTGGCAGGAGTCCGGCTGGACGATCCGGACAGAGGAGCCGCAGATCTGGGGCAGCAACGACCCGTTCGGCGTGTTGATGAACGTCCCCTTCGACCACGTGCGGACCGCGCAGATCGGGGCCGGCAAGACGCCCGGCTTCGTCTCCTACGTCCACGGGATGTGGGGCCAGGTGCGCCAGGGCAGCCTGCACAACAGCCCGTACGTCTACCGGGTCTACCTGTACGAGCCGGAGGAGATGATGACCGGGCTGACCCGCAATCTGCGCGCGGGCGACTTCGCCACGGTCCGCTCCCAGATCAGCGCGGACGTGGCCGGCGTGCCGGTGGCGCGGACCGCGGTCGCGCACGCGCCCGGCAACTCGCCGGTCTACCGCGACGAGCGCAACGTCCCGCCGTGGTTCACCTACGACGTGCCGAGCACCATCACCGAGTACTACACCCAGGACAAGCAGGCGGTGTGGCAGTCGACCTCGGCCCAGTCGGGGTACACGTACTACCAGTCGGCGTGGACCAGCTTCCGGCCCGGGAGCACGTACACGGTGAAGTGGGCCAACGCGGTGGCCGGGCCGGTCTTCCCGGAGCCGAACTTCGGCCAGCAGTTCGCCACCCGCTACTGGGGCGACAACATCGGCGGGCCGGGGCCGCTGCACGGCGACGGCACCGGGCACATGGGCTTCCGGTTCGTTCGCGGCGGCAGCGTGGAGGTGAACCTCTACCGCAACGGCGTCAAGGTCGGCGACTCGAACCAGACCCCCTGGGTGTGGAACGTGCCTGCGGAGACGGGTGACTACCGGTTGGCCGCGACCTTCCGCAGCGACCCGGCCTTCAGCCTGTCGACGGTGGTCGACGCGGAGTGGACCTTCACGTCCGCGCACGTGAGCGACGGCGAACTGGTGAAGCTGCCGATGACCGCGATCCGGTACACCCCGGAGCTCAACATCAACAACCGGGCGCCGGCCAACCAGCTGTTCGCGATTCCGATCTCGCTCGACCGTCAGGTCGGGGCGGCGCCGGGCCAGACCACGGCCTTGACCGTCGAGGCGTCCTTCGACGACGGCAGGACCTGGCAGCAGTTGACCGTGCAGCGGTCCGGCGAGAAGGCGGTCGCCTGGGTGCGCAACCCGGTCGGCACCGGCTTCGTCTCGCTGCGGGCCGCTGCGGCGGACACCAGCGGTAACACGGTCAAACAGACCATCATCCGCGCCTACCAGTACTGAGGGTGAGCCCGGACGCGGCGCCGAGCGGCGCCGCGTCCGGGTCACCGGTGCCAGCGCAGCCGGTCGCGGATCCGCCGCCTGCTCAGGCCGCCTCGAGGCCGGTGCGCAGGGCGCGCAGCGCGTAGTGGGTCCGGGACTTCACCGTGCCGATCGGCACTCCCAGCCGGCCCGCGACCTCTTCCGGTGACCGCCCGAGCAGGTAGACCTCGGAGAGCAGACTGCGCTGTGCCGGGCTCAGCCGGCCGAGCGCGTGCCGAATGGCGTGCGACGCCAGAGCAGTGCCGATGGTGTCGTCACCAGCGGGAATCCAGGTCATGTCGACGAGATGGACCTCGGCCGGGCGGCCCCGCCGTAGCCGGACGCCGTCGATGACGAGCCGCCGAGCGACGGTGCAGAGCCACCGGCGGGCGGCATCGGGCTCGGCCGGCACCGAGTCGAGGTGCCGCCAGGCCCGCAGCATCGTCTCCTGGAGCAGATCCTCGGCGGTCTGGCGCTGGTGGCGGGTCAGCACGAGCAGGAGACGCAGCACGGCACGGGCGTGGTCCCCATGCAGCGCGGTCATGCGCTCAGCCCGGCCGGCCGGTGATCCGTCGGGTGCCCGCAGCACGATATCTCCCCCATGAGCAGGAGCAACGGTGACTGAGGCACGAGCCTAGGGACGACCAATGTGAATGGACTGACGCGTAAGTGCGAATCGAGTGCCGTCGCCGATCGCAGTCGGTCACGGACGCGACGTGACGCCCGCGAGCAGGCCGGCCAGCCGCCGGCCGGTCCGGGTCTGTGCGTACGGGATCAGGGACAGCGCCTCCTGCCACGCCCGCACCGCAGCGTCCTGGTCGCCGGCCGCGGCGAGGGCGTCGCCGAGCAGCGCCAGCACCTCCGCTGCCGGCGCCGCCGCCGAGGCCTCCTGGTAGGCGACGGCGGCCTCGCGCCAGCAGTCGACCGCCCTGCCGAGCTCCCGGCGAGCGGAATGCACCTGGCCGAGCACCTCCCACGCCTCGGCGATGCCCAGCCTGTACTGCGCTCCGCGCGACAGCACCATCGCCTGCTCGGCGCAGCGCACGGCCTCTTCCTCCCGGCCCAGTTCGGCGTTGCTCGCGGCCATGATCACCAGGGCGTCCGCGAGCAGTTTGTCGTCTCCGGCCACCCATGGCCCCAGCGCCGCGGTAAGCGTCCGGACGACCTCCTCGTGTCGTCCCTGGGCGGCCAGGATCATCGCCCGGTTGATCCCGGCCCGGGTCATCTCGCCGTGCAGGCCGAGTCGGGCGAGCAGCTCGAGCGCCCGGTCGAGATGGCCGACCGCGGTGTCGTGCTCGCCCCGAAAGTAGGCCGCCCCGGCCAGGCTGCGGTGCATCCGGGCCTGCCCGACCAGGTCGCCGCCCGCCCGGGCGGCCTCGAGGGCCGCCTCGCCGGTCGTCGTCCAGTCGGCCCACCGGCCGCTGCGGTCGAAGAAGTGCTGCATGCCCAGGGCGAGCTGCCAGGCGTCGGTGTGCCGGCCCTGCCGGGCGGCCCGGCCGACCAGCGCGATCAGGACCTGCCGCTCGGTGGTGAACCAGCGCATGGCGTCGCCGTGGCCGGCGAAGCGCAGCGGGGTCTCGCCCGGCCCCGGCTCGATCATCGGGTGGTGCTCGGAGGCCAGCAACCGCCGGTGCGCCTGATAGCAGGTGGCCCGATAGAACTGCAGGCAGCGAAGCTCCGCGGCGGCGCGCTCGGCCGGGCTGTCGTGCTCCTCGCCGAGCTCCGCGGCATAGGCCAGCAGCAGGTCGTGGGTGCGGTAGCGGCCCGGCAGGTCCTCGCTGATCAGGTGCGCGCGGCTCAGCTCGCCGATCAGCGCCCGCCCGGTCCGCAGCGGGACGCCGGCCAGGCCCGCCGCCCCGGCGGTCGAGATGTCGGGGCCGGGATGGATCGGCAGCAGCCGGAAGAGCCGGGCGGCCGGGGCGGAGAGTGCCTGGTAGGACCAGGAGAAGACGGCACGTAGGCCGGTCTGCGGGTCGTCGCCGTCGAAGCCGTCCAGGCTTGCGGGCTCTTGGGCGAGCTCGGCGGCGATCTGCGCCGGTGGCGTCCGCGGCAGGCTCGCCGCGCGGGCGGCCACCACGGCCAGCGCGAGCGGCAGCCGCCCGCAGCTGGCGATGATGGCGTCGATCGCGGCCGGGTCAGCCGCGACGCGGCCGGCGCCGAGCGGCCCGAGGAGCGCCACGCGGGCCTCGTCGAGGCTCGGCAGGCCGACCGGCAACGGGTGGGCGCCGGCCGTGGTCAGCAGGCTGCTGAGCCGACTGCGGCTGGTCACGATCACCAGACAGTCGGGGCTGCCCGGCAGCAGGTGCCGGATCTGCTCGGCGTCCCGGCAGTTGTCGAGCACGATCAGCAGGCGCCGGCCGGCAAGGATGCTGCGGTACATGCCCGCCTGGGCGTGCAGCTCGGCGGGAATGCCCTGCTGGGGCACCCCGAGCGAACCGAGGAAGCCGCGCAGCGCCTCGGCCGGACTCATCGCCGGCTCCCGCCCGTCGTATCCGCGCAGGTCGACATACAGCTGCCCGTCCGGGTAGCCGGCGGCGAACTCGTGGGCGAGGTGGACGGCGAGGGTGGTCTTGCCGATCCCGGGCATGCCGTCGATAGCGAGCACCGTTCGCCCGCCCGGGCGCGCGACCGCCGCGCGGGCCTCGGCGATGAGGTCGTCCCGGCCGCTGAAGAAGGGCAGGTCCGGCGGCAGCTGCGCGGGCCGGGGGAGTGGGGTTGGCGACTCGATACGCGCCGGCCGGGTGCGCTGGTGCAGCAGCCGGTCGTACGCCTCCCGCAGCTCCTCGCCCGGATCGATGCCCAGGTCGTCGGCGAGCCGGCGGCGCACTACCCGGTACCTCTCGACGGCTTCCGCCTGGCGGCCGTCGGCGGCGAGCGCCAGCAGCAACCGGCTCTGCAGCGACTCGTCGAGCGGGTGCTGCTCGGCGGCCTGCCGCAAGGGCGCCAGCACCGCGCCCAGCCGGCCGCAGCGCTCGGCGGCGTCGGCGGCCTCGCGCACGGCCTGGGCGCGTTCGGCCTCCACGGCGAGAAACGCGGGATGCACGCGGGAGGCCGGTTCGAGGCCCGCGGCGCACCGGCCGCGCCACAGCCGCAGCCCGTCGAGGGAGTGCCGCAGTGCCGACTCCGGGTCGCCGTCCTGCAGGCTCCGGCGCGCCAGCCGGCTCAGCGACCGGAACTTCAGCAGGTCCAGGGACTCCTCGTCGGCGCGCAGCCGATAGCCCGAGAGCTCCCGGAGGACGTGCCGGCCCGCCGACCGGGTGGGCAGGCCGGGCTCGAGCAGCCGCCGGAGCATCCCGACGTGCCGGTGCACGACGTTCGCGGCGCTGGCCGGGGCCTCCTCGTCCCAGAGCAGGTCGACCAGCTCGGCCAGGGAGACCGGTGAACCGGCCCGGGCCAGCAGCAACGCGAGCACCAGTCGCTGCTGGCGGGCGCCCAGCTGCACCTCGGCACCGGCGCGGACGACCATGATCGAGCCGAGCACCGAGAAGCCGATCGTCTCGCCCGCCTGCGCCCGCACACCGGCAACGGTAACGGGCCGATCCGCCACCGGAGCTTGCGACCAGGCCACGGGTGTCCAGGACGGCGACGGGATCCCGTGCGTCAGCGCGCAGAGGTCAGCGGCGGGCGGGTGGGGCGAGGGCCGGGGTGGGGCGGGGGAAGAGCCGGCCGAGCACCTCCGCCAGGGGGCGGGCGGCCAGCGGGGTGAGCAGGGTGCCGATCAGGGCGCCGAGCAGCAGGCCAACGGCCACGTCGTGCGGGTAGTGCACCCCGACGAAGACGCGGGAGACCGCGGCGAGCACGGCCAACGGGACGGCCAGCAGGCCGAACCGGCGGTGCAGCAGCAGCGTGGTGGCAGCCAGCGCCCCGGCGATGGTGGCGTGGTTGCTGGGGAAGGACCAGTCGCCGACGGCCGGGCAGTGGCCGGCGACGATCACCAGGTTGGCCGGGCTACGGCAGGGTCGGTCCTCGGCGACCAGGCTCTTCAGCCCCTCGCTGGCGCCGTACGCGACCACCACCGCGATCGGCGCGGCCAGGGCGAGCGCCCGGTCCCGGACGCCGCCGCCGACCAGCCGGGTCAGCGCCGCCAGCACCAGCAGAATGCCGAGCAGCACGATCGCGCCCTCGGTGAAGTGGGTGGCGAACCAGTGGATCGGTTGGGGTGTACCGTCGGCGAACTCGACGACGTCGTGGTACCAGTCAGTGCTGATGTCCGGAACGTCAGTCATAACGGTCTCGTTCATTTTCCCCCCACCTCCCGTTCATACTCCGTCCACCGGGAGGGTGGCAGGGGAATCACCGCCGGACCCCCGAAGTCTCAGCGACCTCACAGGGCGGCGGGCACCGCCGTCACGACGCGGCCGGCGGGTCCGACGGCGGGCGCGGGGCGGGCTGCCCGACCGGCCCGGACATCCGCTCGACGATCTCCTCCAGCGCCTCGAAGGCGTACGCCCAGTTGTGGCACTTGAAGCTGCGCAGGCCGTCGATCGGGGTACGGCAGTCGGCGCAGTGCACCCCCGGGATCGCGTCCGGGACCTCGGTGTTGACGTACTTGCGCTCGCCGAGGATGACCCGGGCGATCATGGCCCGGTCGTGCACCCCGTGCAGGGCTGAGGAGACGATGTCGTACCAGTTCACCCGGCGGCCGCACTTCGGGCAGTCGGGCTCGTCGCCGCTGACCCAGAGCGGCGCGCCGATGCTGCGCGCCGGCATGTTGAGCAGCTTCTCCAGCCGGCGTACGTCCGACTCGGGCGTGGTCCAGCGGTGCCGGCCCGGCAGCGAGGCGGGCGAGTCGTAGACGGCACGGAACAGCCCCGGGTCGACCTCCACGGTCTCCCGCCTACCGGTCATCGGTACCTCCTCGGACGTCGACGTTCCTCATCGTCGTACCAGGGTGAGCGGCGCGCGCTGCCCGATCAAGGACACGACGGGTCAACGGTGTGTCGCCGAGAGTGCTACACATCAGGCGTGACCGGTGAGCCGACGACCACCCCGAGCGAGGCCGAGTCCCGGCCGAACGTCGCCCGGATGTACGACTACTACCTGGGCGGCTGCCACAACTTCGCCGCCGACCGCGCCGCCGCCGAGCAGATCCTGAAGATCTTCCCGGACACCGGGGTGGCCGCGCAGACCAACCGTGCCTTCCTCCGCCGGGCCGTCCGCCACGCGGCCGAGCGGGGCGTACGCCAGTTCCTGGACGTCGGGGCCGGGCTGCCCACCCAGGGCAACGTGCACGAGGTCGTCCGCCCGATCGCCCCCGGCGCCCGGGTGGTCTACGTGGACAACGACGAGGTCGCCGTCGCGTACGCCCAGCGGCTGCTGCCGGTCGACGGCCGTACCGTGGTGGTCCGCGGCGACCTGCGGCGACCCGACGAGCTGCTGGCCCACCCGGACGTCCGCGCCAACATCGACTTCACCGAGCCGGTGGCGGTGCTGCTGGTGGCGGTGCTGCACTTCGTGCCCGACCGCGACGACCCGTACGCGGCGGTCGCCCGGCTGCGCGACGCCACCGCGCCGGGCAGCATGCTCGTGCTGTCCCACCTGACCATGGACGGCGCCCCACCGGTCCCCACCCAGCAGGGGCGGGAGGTCTACCGGCGCAGCAGCGCGCCGATCGTCCCCCGCACGCACGCCGCCACCGCGCGCTTCTTCGACGGGTACGAGTTGGTCGAGCCCGGCCTGGTCTGGCTGGCCGACTGGCGGCCCGACGGCGAGCCGAACGCGGCGGTGTCGCACGGCTACGGCGGGGTCGGCCTGCGCCGCTGACCTCAGCCTCCGGGTGGGGCCGCCCGCGGGCCCGTCGGCGGGTCCCCGATGGACCGTCCGGGTTGTTACGCTCCGCGCCATGTTTTCCGGCGACGCGGATGCCGACCTGCGGCAGATGGCTGACGACCCGACCTTTCCGCACCGCGACGCGGCACGGCACGCACTGCGGTTCCGCGCCTCCGGTGACGTGGCGGACCTGGTCGCCGTACAGGACGATCCACACCCGTGCGGCATGACCGACGTGGTGTTCGCCCTGGCGGGGGCGAAGCGGCCGTGGCTCAACTGGGTGCCGATGCCGAGCGAGGCGATCTCCAACGTCGCCAACGAGATCGGTGGCCGTCGGGCCCAGGGCGAGCAGCTCGAAGTCACCGAACTCGGGCTGTCGGCCGCGGAGCCGGCCAGCGCCGTCACGGCGTTCCGCCGGATCGCCGGCCCGGTCAGCATCGGCATCGCCGAGTTCCCGCCGCCCGACATCCGCGCTCCCGTCCAGCCCGGCCGGTACGCGATCTGGCGGTACGACGGGACCGAGCCGGTGCCCGCCGTGCCGGCGCCGTCGGACGCCGCGGTCCGGCTGCTCCAGCAGGCCGCCGGGGAGCCGTGGCAGTCGCCGCTCTCCGGTTACGTGAAGGCCGCCCCACTCGGTGAGCTGGCCCTGACCGACCTGCTCGGGCTGCTCGCCCACCTGCCCGGCCCGCCGGACGCCCCCCGCTGGCAGCACCTCGCCAGGTCGACGCCGACCTACTGGTACCGGCTCATGCAGCCGTGGGTCTGCCTCGGCATCCTGCACCACGCGAAGGACGAGCCGTGGCCGACCTCGACCCGACGCGAGGTGCTGGTGGACCTCGCGTTCGGCGTGGAGGACTGGGTCGCCGACGCGGCGCTGTTCGCGCTCGTCACCGCCGCGTACCGGGAACCCGAGCTGCGGGCGGAGGTCCGCCAGCTCGTCCGGGCCCGGCTCGACGCGGCCGTGGCGGCGAACCGGCTGGTCACCATCGAGGAGTCGCTGGCGAAGCTGATGCTGGTCACGCCCGGCTGCCGGGCGGACGACCGGGCGCTCGCCACGGCGGTGCTGGCCCGCGGTGAGGACGACGAGGACGAGGACCAGCAGGACGAGCAGCCGGCGCCGCCCGCGAAGCGCCGCTGGTGGCGGCGGCGTCGCTGACCTCAGCCCACCGCCCCCCGGCGGACCGCCTCGGCGGCCAGCCGGGACCGGCGCCGGTCGTCGTTGCTGACCAGGTCGAACTTGTCGTACAGCCGGGTCAGGTGCTTCTTCACCGCGCTCTCGCTGACGCCCAGCGTGCCGGCCAGGGCGCGCACGGTCGGCGGTTCCGGGAAGGCACCGGGCCCGGCCAGGTACGGGCGGCAGAGCAGGTCCAGCAGGTCCCGTTCCCGCCGGGTCAGCGCCGGCGGGGCGGGCGGTGGCGCCACCCCCACCGTCCGGGTGCCGGTCAGCTGGGCGGGAGCCCGAAACACCAGGCGGGCCGGGCCGACCACCACCCGGTCGCCGTCGTGCAGCGTCCGGGCCTCCCGCAGCGGCACGCCGTTGACCGTGGTGCCGTTGGTGCTGCCCAGGTCGCGGATGATCCAGCCGGGCGGCAGCCGTTCCACCAGCGCGTGCAGGCGGGAGACCAGCGGACTGTCGACCGGCAGCTCGTTGCCGGGGGCCCGGCCGATGGTCACCGTGTCCGGGCTGAGCGGCACGAGGCGTACCGGGCCCAGCCCGTGGACCTCGAAGTGCCCGCCGGTCACCGGTCGCACCACGGCTGAGTGGTCGCGGCGGTGGTCGCGCCGCCGTGGGCCGGAGCCACCGTCGCCGACGCGGTGACACACCGCCCCGCCGACCGGTAGGGCTCGGTCCACAGCTCGTACGCCTGCCCGGCGGCGCGCTGCCGGGTGCCGGGCCCGCCGGCGGACCGCACCGCCAGGTCGACCGTCCAGGTGCCGCCCCCGGTGCCCACGTTGTCCCGGTACTGCTTCCACACCCACACGTACGCCATCGCGGCGCGGCAGCTCGGCGACCAGTACTGCTTGACGGAGATGGCCCGCAGGCCGCCCGCGTACCCGTAGGCGGACGCGCCGACCTGGTAGGCGTCGGCGTAGCAGGGGCCGGGCGGGGCGTCGTCCTGGCTGGCCCGGCGGGGAGCCGCCGTGCCGGTGACCACGGTGCTGACCCGCCGGCCCGCCACGGTCAGCTCCAGCACGCCCCGGACCGGTCCGGGCAGGTGCGGGACGACCACGAAGCCCACGTCGCACCCCGCCCCCGGGGCGAGCCGGCGTGGCCCGCACGCGTCCGCCACGATCCGCAGGTCGCCCCGGGACGGGCCGGCCACCGTCAACGCGCCGAGCAGGACCGGCTCGCCGGTGCGGTTCCGCACCGTCACCACCCGCTCCTCCGACTCGGTGTGCAGGGTCAGCCGGCCCAGGTCCAGCCGGGCGGGCAGGGTGACCGGGGCCGGCGCGGGCGGCGCCGGCGCGTACCCGGTCGCCAGGACCGCCGCCACGGCGACGGCCAGGCCGACCGACCGGCGCAGCGCGGGCCGGCGTGCCCCGGCCGGCCGGGTGACGGTCGCGGACAGCGCGAGGGCCGCGCGGCGCCGCGCGGTGAGCGACAGCACCGGGCTGGGTGGTCCGGCGGGCGGCGCGTCGGCGGCGGTCACGCCACCCAGCACGAACGGTGTCACCGGCAGCCCGGCGGCGGCCTGCGCGGCGCGCAGCTCACCGGCCAACTCCGCGACCGAGGCCGGCCGCCGCGCGGGATCCTTGGCCAGCGCGCGTTCCAGCGCCGCGCAGACCTCTTCGGGTACGCCGAGCGGGCGCAGATCCGGCACCGGGTCGGCGGCGATCCGGCGCAGCAGCGACTCGACGGACTCCCCGTCGGCGGGGGCGAACGGCGGCGCGCCGCGGATCCAGTGCAGCACCGTCGAGGCCAGCGCGTACCCGTCGGCGGCCACCGAGGCCGGCTCGCCGCGCAGCACCTCCGGGGCGGTGTGCAGCACGCTGGCGGTGATCGTGGCGCGCGTCCCGGTGCGCTCGGCGCACGGCCGGGCCTGGCCGAAGTCGGCCAGCTTCGGCTCGCCGTATCCGGAGACCAGGATGTTCTCCGGTTTGACGTCGCGGTGCAGGATGCCCGCCCGGTGCGCGGTCTCCAGCGCCCCGGCCACCGCGATCCCGCCCGCGAGGGCCACCCGCCAGTCACCCGCCGTCCCGGCGCGCAGCCGGTCGCCGAGCGAGCCACCCTCCTCGTGCGCCATCAGCAGGTACGGGTTGCCGCCGGCGGTCCGGCCGGCCTGGTGCAGGGTGACGATGTGCGGATGGTCGGAGAGCCGGCCCAGCGTCCGCAGCTCCCGCTCGAAGCGGGCCCGGGACGGCCCCGCCCAGTCGGTGGCGAGCACCTTCACCGCCACCCAGCGGGAGTAGTCGGCCTGCCGGGCCCGGTAGACGACGCCGAACCCGCCCCGCCCGACCACGACCGCGTCGGTGCACCCGGCGATCCCCAGGGGGATACCCGGGCCGACGCCGGACTCCGGCCGGCGCGTCGCCGCACGCTCGCTCTGGACCATCGCCGCTGAATGCTACCGATGGGTTGCGACCGGACCCGGTGCCGCTCGGACGCCGGAGGAACGCCCGGCCGCCGGACAGCCGACGGTCCGTGCCCCCAGGACACGGACCGTCGGAGCCTTCCGGATCAGCCCGGGCCGGGCGAGTCGCCCGGCCCGGGTTCGCGGGGCGAGTCGTTGCCGCAGCTCAGCCCGATGGAGCCGGGACCGGTCGCCCGTCGCCCGCCGTGGGCGTCACCGTGACGGGGGCGCCCGGCCGGGGCTTCCGCGACGGCGAGGACCGCCAGGGCCGGCGCGACCGGCGCGAGCGCCGCCACGAGCTGTGTGACGCTCATCGCGTCACCACGGGCGTCCGAACCGGAGGGTGCCCCCGGGGCCGGCCGGATCGACCGGCCGGCCCCGCCCCCCTTCGGCGATCAGTTGTCGTTGTAGAACTTGTAGGCCCGGCACTCGCCCTCGCTGGCCTGATCTCCTCCACCGTCGACTCGTGGCTGAGTCCCCGGTAGCTGCTCGCCATCGCCACCCGCAACGCCGAGTTGGACGGGCCGTTGCGGGCCCGCAGAGAGACAACCAGGGTTCGGGCGCGGCCGACAGGTGACGAAGTGGGGAGGGTTCCCTCCCCGACTCCGCTGCTCCGCCACGCCGGGGTGTCGGCGCCGGCTGGCTGACGGGCGGGCAGAGACAGCAACGCCCCCGTCCCGACGAGGCGTCGGGGCGGGGGCGCAGCGGAAGAACCTATGCCACGAAGCGGGTACGGCGTCGGCGGGTGATCAGGTAGCCGACGCCGCCGAGGAGCAGGAGCCCGCCGCCGACGCCGGCCACGGTCGCGGTGTCCGCACCGGTCACGGGCAGCCCGCCGCCTTCGCCACCGTCGCCGCCCTCGGCGCCGGGGGGCGGGGCAACGGTCGTGGTGGCGCTGGGCGTGGCGGTCGGCGTCGGTGCCACGGTGGGCGTCGGCGTCGCGGTGGGCTCACCGGTCGGCGGCGTGACGAGCTCGACGCCGGCGAACCCGATCGGACCTCCCAGCCCGCCGAGCGGCCCAGCCGGGGCCGTCAGCGTCAGCGCGCCCTCGGTGCCGCGGATCGCCTTCGTGCCCTGCCCGGCCCACTGGTCGGCCAACACCTGAATTCCGCCCTGCGCGTCGACGTACTCCTTGCTGACCCAGCGGTAGACGATTGAGGAGATGTTCTCGGCACGGGCATCCGGCTTGGTGGAGATGCCCGCTCCGGTCACCGCCAGGCTGGCACCGGCAGCAAGTTCCTCATCGAACTCGCACCAGGCCGACTCCTGGTTGCTGTCGACGGCGTACCAACAGTTCTCGTACTTCTTGGTGAAGTCGAGGTCGTTGAGGATCCGTACGTGCACGACAAGACCGTCGACCGGCGCGTCACCGAGGTTCGTCACCCCGAGCACGGCCGGCACGTCCTCGCCCTGCCCGACCGCATACGTGCGGTTCTTCCCCGTCTGCGGGTCCTTCTCCGTGCCCGCGGCGAGCTTTGCCGGGTCGGGTTCGTTCTGGGCCGGCGCGGCGGCGGCGGGCGTGGCGGCGAGGCCGGCCGCGAGGATCGCGGCGGCGCCCAGGGCGGAACCCGCGTAACGGCGGATCGTCATGGAAACCCCCGTGCGTGAAACAGGACAACCGCGAGACCATACAGCGCCTCGGCCGCCGTTTCCGTCCCGATCAAACGGGCCAAGCAGGGCAGGCTGGACAAGATCGACGTGGCACGAGGTGAAGTAGGCCACACAGATGCCAGTTCGAGGAATCCGGTCGTTCCGATGCCCGGCTGGAGTCCGGGGCCTCGCCTTTGGCCGACCTTGATAGACGTGAGTGGGCCGCCAGGGACTCGAACCCTGAACCTATGGATTAAAAGTCCACAGCTCTGCCATTGAGCTAGCGGCCCGCCCGCCCAGGCTACCGGAACCCGCCCGGGAAGGGCTTCCGGCTTCCCGCCGCGTCGATCTTCCGACCGTCGCGGGCATGGCCGGGTCGACGTGGGGAACCGGTCCGGCATGAGGTTGAGCAGCACGCCTTCCGTGGCCGCGTCGAGGGAGGTGCCGGGTGCCGACGGGGTACGCCGGCCCGGCGGTGAGGTGCACGCCTGGCTGCCGGGGCTGAACCAGACGGTCTGCGGGCTGCCGTTGAGCCGTACCCGGCTGCGTCGGTTCCCGCACGTGCCGTTCGACTATTCGGCCACCGACGTGCTCACCGAGGCCGATCCGGAGGGGTACGTCTGCCCGCGCTGCCTGGCCGCCGCCCGGGGTCGCCGGCCCGGGGAGAAGGGCTGGGTCCGGCACCATCCGCGACCCTGACCGGTCCGGGGGTTGGTGTCCGCTTCAACGGGTACGGCAGCAGGCATGCGCATCGTGATCGTGGGGGCCACCGGCAACGTGGGGACGGCGCTGCTGCGCCGGCTTCGGCGGGAGTCCGGGGCGGAGCTGGTGGGGGTGGCGCGCCGCCTGCCCGGGCCGGACGCGGGTGAGCCGTACGACGGGGTGGAGTGGCACGCGTGCGACATCGCGGCGCCCGACTCGCCCGTGCGGCTCGCCGCGATCTTCGCCGGAGCGCGGGCGGTGGTGCACCTGGCCTGGCAGATCCAGCCCAGTCACGACCAGCGCACGCTCTGGCGGACCAACGTCGGGGGCAGCCGCGCGGTTCTCGACGCCGCCGTCCGGGCCGGCATCCCCGCCCTGGTGTACGCCTCGTCGGTCGGCACGTACGCGCCCGGCCCGAAGGACCATCCAGTGAGCGAGCGGTGGCCGGCGACCGGGGTGCCCGGGTCGTCGTACAGCCGGGACAAGGCGGAGGTGGAGGGCCTGCTCGACACGCTGGAGCGGGAGCACCCGGAGTTGCGGGTGGTCCGGCTGCGGCCGGGGCTGATCTTCCAGCGGGACGCCGGCACCGAGATCAGCCGCTACTTCCTCGGCCCGCTGGTCCCGGTCCGGCTGCTCCGGTACGGCCGGATTCCGCTGGTCCCGGCCAACCGCCGGCTGCGGGTGCAGGCCGTGCACGCCGACGACGTGGCCGACGCGTACGCGAAGGCGGTCCTGGGTGAGGCGCGCGGTGCCTTCAATGTTGCCGCGGACCCGGTGCTGAGCCCGGAGCTGGTGGCCCGGCACTTCCACGGCTGGACGGTGCCGGTGGCGATCCCGGTGCTGCGTGCGGCGGCGGCGCTGACCTGGCACGCGCGGCTGCAACCGGTCGACGTGGGCTGGGTCGACCTGGCGTTGAACGTGCCCCTGCTGTCCAGCGAGCGCGCCGAGTCCGAGCTGGGCTGGCACCCGCGGATCGACGCGGTCACCGCCCTCAAGGACCTCCTCGCCGGCATGTCCCACCGCGCCGGCACCGACGCCCCGCCCCTCTCCACCGACCCGGAACTCCCCGGCCGCCCGAGCGCTCTCCTCAAGGCCCGCCTCCCCGGCCACCCCAACCCCTACTGACCGTCCCCCCGCTCCTGCCGGCCACCAAGATCCACGTGGAGTGCGGGAAACCGGTGCCCTTGCGTGCCGGGAGAGCGCGGTTCGCGGCAAGCCGAGCGGGATCCTGACCGAGCCGGGCGGCGGTCAGGCGTGGGAGAGGGCGAAGGCGGTGAGGAAGCCGAGGACGGTGATCAGGCCGACCAGCAGATGGGCGTCCTCGAACGCCTCCGGGACCATGGTGTCGGTGATCATCGCGAGGATCGCGCCGGCCGCCAGCGCGGTGATGGTGGCCAGCACCTCCGGCGGGGCACCGCCGAGCAGCGTGTAGCCGGCCAGCGCCGCCACGCCGCTGACCAGGGCGATCGCCGTCCAGAGCAGGAAGACGTACCGCCGGGTGCGGCCGGCCTGGCGCATGCCGGCGGCGCTGGACAGGCCCTCCGGCACGTTGCTGAGGAAGACCGCGATCACGGTGACCAGGCTGACCGGCCCGCCGGCCAGCAGGCTCGCCCCGATCACCACCGACTCCGGTACGCCGTCCAGCAGCGCGCCGACCGCGATGGCCGTACCCGAGCCGGGTTGTTCCTGTTCGGACGGTTGCTCGTCGCCGGAGCGCTTGCGGTGCCGGGCGCCCCGGCGGGCCAGCAGGATGTTCGCCCCGGTGTACGCGAGCGCCCCGACCGCCGCCCCGATCACGACCGGCCCCAGCCCGCCCTGCTCGTGCGCCTCGGCGATCAGCTCGAACGAGACGGCGGAGAGCAGCACACCGGCGCCGAACGCCATCACCGACGCGATGACCCGGCGCGGCACCCGCGCGAAGAATCCGGCGACCGCCCCGATCAGCAGGGCGGATCCGGCCAGCAGGCCCCAGAATCCGGCTTCCAACCATTCCGGCACGCGCAGGACCCTACCCCTGCCCGCGAACCGGAAACGAGGTCAGAAGTCGGCGAAGAGGTACGGCAGCTCACGCGGGAAGATCCGGCGCAGCTCGGCGGCCGCGTCCACCGGCACCTCGCCCAGCCCCCGGATGACCACGTCGGCCGGGTCGAGCACCCCGTACGCCAGGGCGGAGAGCCCGGCGGCGGTGAGCGTCGCGGTCGGCACGCTGCCCACCGCGGCGCTGTCGCCCGGCAGCAGCTCCAGCTTCCCGGTGGCGCCGTCGAGCAGGTGGCTGCCGGCCAGCCAGCGGTCACCGACCAGCTCGACGCGGACCCGTCCGGCCTCGGTCGGCAGGTCGGCGAGCGCGTCCAGGCTGAGCAGCCGCGCCATCGGGGCGGGCGACCCCGGCCGGGACACCCGGGTCTCCACGTGCACCGCGAGGTCGGTGAGCCACAGCTCGGGCAGCTCGTCGGCGGGAAGCTGGACGCTGATCCGCTCCACCTGGTCGACGTGCCGGGCGAAGAACTGCAGCAGCGACGCCCGGGCGTACGGGTCCTCGACGAGCAGGTCGTCGGCGTGCAGCGTGCCGCCGTGGTCGTCGATCCGGTAGGTGACCGCGCCGACGGTCCCGCCGTCGCGAACGGCGGTGAGCAGCCAGCGGTCGTCCCGGTCCCGCTGGGCGACCGCGCGGAAGTCCGGGAAGATGGCGAATCCGTGCCGCTCACGCAGGCAGCGCTCGGTGTACGCGCGCCACGTCGGGTAGCCGGCGCCGATCCGCTCCCAGACCACCTCGCCGGGCAGCTCGGCGCGGAGCAGCGGGCCCAGGTCGGCCGGGGAGAAGACCGCGGTACGCCGGCGGGGCAGCCCGACGTACCCGAAGCGCTCGTAGAAGGAGGCGCGGAACGGGTAGAGCGCGGTCAGCGCGTGCCCCTCGTCCCGCATCTCGTCGAGCAGGCGGTGCAGCAGGTGGCGGACGTGGCCGCGCCGGCGCGCCAGCGGGTGGGTCGCCACCCCGGCCACGCCCGCCATCGGCAGCACGCTGCCGCGCAGGTTCTGCCGCATCGGGATCGCCGAGGCGGCGGCCGTGACGCCCCCGTCCTCCTCCACGACCAGGGTCCGGTTGCCCGCGTTGTACGGCAGGTACTCGCGGAACTCGTCGACCCGGGACGCGACCATCGGCGACCGTTCGAACGCGTACGCCTGGAGGGGGAAGGTGGTGGTGAGGCGTTCCTCGGCGGCCAACCGGCGGATGAGCATCCGTCCATCCCAACCCGGGCCGACCGCCTCCGCAACCGGATTGGCCGGTCAGGTCACCGGCAGGTGCCGTACGTGCCGGCGCCGGCGCAGCCTCGCGGTGGACGCGCCCGCCACGGCGAGGATGAGCAGCGCGGTCACCACGATTCCGTGCACCGCACCCCGGGCCAGGTAGCCGTCGTCGGTGTGGTCGACCGCCCAGGTGGCGATCTCCCGGCTCGACCAGAACGGGGTGAGTTTGGCGCCGGCGCCGGCTGGGTCGATCAGCATCTGCACCGCCACCACGGTGAGCAGCAGCAGGGTGCCCTCCAGCTCGCGGGGGAGTACCGCGCCGATCAGCATGCCGAAGGGCGCGGCCACGGCGACGGCGCAGAGCATCGCGGCGGCCACGCCGGCGTACCGCAGGTCGGGACCGTCGACGGCGACCAGGGCGAAGAAGGGTACGGCGATGGCGAGCCCCACCACCCAGAGCCCGAGCATCCGCCCGAGCCAGAGATGGTGGGCCTGGTAGCCGGCGAGCCGCAGCCGTGGCTCCAGGTCGCGGGCCGCGCCGGTGGCGAAGAGCGCGGCGGTGCTCACCGCCCAGCTGATGCCGAGCAGCAGCGCGCGGACGGACTGCCCGACGTAGGCGTCCCGCCGGATCAGGTAGAAGGCGAGCGGCATGAGCAGCAGCAGCAGGAGCACGCCCCGGCGGCGCAACAACTCCCGCAGCGTCATCTCGGCGACGGTCATCAGCCGGTTCACGGACGGCCTCCCGGTACGGCGGGGGTGAGGTCGAGGACCAGGTCGACCCGGTCGAGCTGGTTGAGCAGGTGGGTCACCACGACGATCGCCCGGCCCTCGTCCCGCAGCCGCAGCAGCTGGTCCCAGAAGTTGACGTAGGTGCCCCGGTCGAAGCCCTGGTACGGCTCGTCGAGCAGCAGCACGTCGGGTTCGCTCAGGGTGGACAGGGTGAGATTGAGCTTCTGCCGGGTGCCGCCGGAGAGCCGCCGGGCGGTCACCGGCTCGTCGGGCTCCCAGCCGAGCTGCCGGGCTGCGGCCCGACCGGCCCGGCGGGCCGTGCCCCGGGTCAGCCCACGGCCGGCCCCGACCAGCACGAAGTGCTCGTCCGGCAGGAGGAAGTCGACGGTGCCGCCCTGCTGGGGGCAGTAGCCCAGCCGGCCGGCGACGGTCACCTGCCCGCCGTCCGGCGACTCCAGGCCGGCACAGATCCGCAGGAAGGTGCTCTTGCCGCAGCCGTTGGCCCCGACGACGGCGGCGATCTGCCCGGCCCGGACGGTCAGGCCGGCGTTCCGCAGCACGGTCCGCCGGCCGTACCGCTTGGTGATGTCCTCGGCGTGCAGCCGGACCGGGCCGGGGCGGGGCGCCGGGCGGGTGCCGACGCTGTCGGCGATGACGGCGGCGTACCGGTCCGGCGCGCCGAACACCGTCCACGGGTCGCCCCCGCCGTCCCGCAGGTGGGTGGCGGCCTCGGCCACCACGTGCCGGACGTCCTCCGTCGCCACCCGGCGCCGGTGCAGCTCGGCCGCGAACGCGTGCAGCCACTGGTTGGCGTTCACCCGTCGACTCCTCCCGTCACGATGGCGGTCACCGGCGCCACGAACGCCTGCCAGTCGTGGCCGCCCCGGCTCAGGGCGGCCCGTCCGCTGTCGGTGATCCGGTAGTACTTGCGGGCCGGTCCGCCGGTCCCCTCGCGCCACTGCGCGGTGATCAGGCCGGCGCGTTGCAGCCGCAGCAGCACCGGGTAGAGGGTGCCGCCCTGGATCGGGCCGATGCCGGCCGTGTCGAGCGACTGGGCCAGTTCGTAGCCGTACGACTCGCGGTGGCGCAACAGGCCGAGGACGCAGAGGTCGAGCACTCCACGCAACCACTGGCCCCGCCGCTCGGTCTCCACCCGGGGAACAGTAGCGAGGCCAACTAGATGGCACAACTATCTAGTTGGACGGAGGTCGCCCGTGCGGCCACGGGCGGCCCGGTCAGGCCTCGGCGACGTCGGAGACGACGACCGTGACGTTGTCCGGCGCGCCGGCCTGGTGGGCGAGCTTCACCAGCTGCTCGCCGCAGTGCTGCCGGTCGGAGTACGCGGCCAGCGCCGAGGCGATCGCGAGGTCCTCCACGTAGTCGGAGAGGCCGTCGCTGCACAGCAGCAGCCGGTCACCGGGGAACACGGTGAGCACGCCGATGGCCGGCGGCGCGTCCGAGCCCTGCACGGCCCGGGTGACCAGCGAACGCTGCGGGTGGTGGCGGGCCTGGTCGGCGGAGAGCGCGCCCTGGTCGACCAGCGCCTGTACGAAGGTGTCGTCCCGGGTGAGCTGGGTCAGCTCGTTGTCCCGCAGCAGGTAGCAGCGGGAGTCGCCGACCTGGGCGAGGACCAGGGTGTCCCCGGCGAGCAGACCGGCGGTCAGCGTCGTACCCATGCCGTCGCGGGCCGGGTCCACGGTGATGGCGGCGCGGATCCGCTGGTTGGCGGTGCTCACCACGGCGCGCAGCGCGTCGGCGGCCTCGTCGGGCACGGGGGGCGGGGTCAGCTCGTCCAGGATCCGGATGACGATCTCGCTCGCCACCTCGCCGGCGGGGAGGCCGCCCATGCCGTCGGCCACCGCCACGAGGCGGTCACCGGCGAGTGCGGAGTCCTCGTTGTTGGTCCGGACGAGGCCGACGTCGTTGAGGATGGCCGAGCGGAGGATCAGCGTCATGGGGTCAAGCTTGCCAAGAAGACCCCACCCTCGTCTCTACCCACCGGGTATGGCCGAGGAAGATCAGCGTGTTTCCGTCCCTCCGTCCATCGTGGTCAGTCGCGCGGGTAGCGCAGCAGCAGGCTCGCCCGGACCGGCTCGTCGCCGACGGCGGCGTAGCTGTGCGGCACGTCCGAGGTCCAGCGCAGGTAGTCGCCGGGGCCGGCGGTCAGCGGGGCGTCCACCGGCCCGGCGCGCAACACGCCGGAGAAGACCGTGACGTGCTCGGTGACCCCGGCCTGGTGCGCGGGGGAGAGCTGCGCCGGCCCGGGGTCGACCCGCATCCGGTAGAGCTCGTACGTCGCGTCGGTGTCGGTGAAGACCTCCAGCAGGGTGGCGCCCACCGCGGCACCCCGTACGGTCGGCGTCCCGGCCGGCCCGGAGAGGACGGCGGTCAGCGGCACGCCGAGCTGCGCGGTGACCGCGTAGAGGGTCTCCAGGGTGGGGTTGCGGGTGCCGTTCTCCAGGCCGGAGAGGGTGGCCTTCCCGACGCCGGCCAGCCGGGCGAGCGTGGAGAGGGACAGCCCCCGCTCCTCGCGGAGGGCGCGGATCCGCCGGCCGACCTCTTCCGCAGTGTGGTCACCGGCTGGTGGGGCAGCTGCCATGCCGGCTATCGTCCTACACCGTGCCGTTCCGTAAACGGAACGGCGGACGGAGGTGTGACATGGCGGGGCGACTCCAACCCGTGCTGGCCGGCGTGGTCACCGCCCTGGTCGGCTTCGCCAGCTCGTTCACGGTCGTCCTCGCCGGGCTGCGCGCGGTCGGCGCGGACCAGGCGCAGGCCGCCTCCGGCCTGCTCGCGCTCTGCGTCGCCACCGGCTGCTGCGCCGTCTGGCTCGGGCTGCGGCACCGGATGCCCCTCGCCATCGCCTGGTCCACCCCCGGCGCCGCGCTGCTCGTCGCCACCGGCCCGGTGCCCGGCGGCTGGCCGGCGGCCGTCGGCGCATTCCTGCTCGCCGGCGTGCTGATCGCCGCCGCCGGACTGATCCCGGCGCTCGGCCGCGCGGTCGCCGCGATCCCCGGCCCGATCGCCAGCGCCATGCTCGCCGGGGTGCTGCTGCCGCTCTGCACCGCGCCCGTCCGGGCCCTGGTCGAGGTGCCCCGGCTGGCCGGTCCGGTGGTGCTCGCCTGGCTGGTACTGCACCGCTTCGCGCGCCGCTGGGCGGTGCCGGGCGCACTGGCCGTCGCGGCGGTGGCCATCGCGCTCACCGCGTCCGCGCCGGTCCGGACGCACCTCGCGCCGACCGTCGCGCTGACCGCGCCGACCTGGACCGCGCCCGCCGTGGTCGGGCTCGCGCTGCCGCTTTTCCTGGTCACCATGGCCGCGCAGAACGTCCCGGGTACGGCGGTGCTCGCCGGCTACGGCTACCGCGCCCCGCTCGGCTCCGCCCTCCGGGTGACCGGGCTCGCCACGGCGCTCGGCGCGCCGGCCGGCGGGCACGCGGTGAACCTGGCCGCGATCACCGCCGCGCTGGCCGCCGGCCCGGACGCCCACCCCGACCCGGACCGGCGCTGGATCGCCTCGGTCACCGCCGGGATCGGCATGGCGCTGCTCGGCCTCGGCGCCGGCGTGGCGACCGCCCTGGTGCTGCTCTCCCCGCCGATCCTGGTCGAGGCGGTGGCCGGGCTCGCGCTGCTCGGCGCGCTGGCCGGGGCGGTCACGGCGGCCGTCGCCGAGCCGGACGCCCGGGAGGCCGCGGTGGTCACCTTCGTGGTCACCGCCGCCGGGATCAGCCTGCTCGGCGTCGGCGGGGCGTTCTGGGGCCTGGTCGCCGGCTGGTTGATGCTCCTGCTCTTTCGCCGCCGCACCACTCCCGCGCCCACGCCCCCGCCCGCTGGGGCCGAGCCCGAGCTGGCCGAGTCCCGCCGGTGATCAGGCGGTGCCCTCCGCCTCGACGCCGATCTCCATGAGCCGCAGGCGTACGCCGGACACGTTCTCCTCGACCATCTGCTTCAGCGCGCGAGCGTGGACGAGCGTGTCGAGGACGACCAGCGCGTGGGTGAGTTCGGGATCGTCGCCGTCCGCGCCCCACCAGCCCCGGATGAAGCCGGGGCTCCGCCGGGTCACCTCGGCCATGTGCGCGAACGCGGCGGCCCGCGCCGCCGGGTCGGCGGGTCTGGCGCGCTGCTCCCCGATCACCATCCACATGACGTCCACCCTAGGCCGGTTCTCACTCCTCCTCGGGCAGCTCCGCGGCGGGGACGTCGAGGCGTACCCCCTGGTCGGTGACGGCGGCGATCCGGTCGGCGGGTACGTAGACCGCGCCCGTGCGGGCCCGCTCGGCGGCGACCTTCAGGTAGCCGCCGCGCAGCAGCCGGGCGGCCAGGTCGGCGGGGACGTCCGGCTCCTCGGCCGCCGCCGACTCGATCAGCTCGTCCAGGCTGCTGCCGGGGTCGACCCCGTCCGGCGCCTGCACCGTCACCGCGGTCGGGTCGCCGCGCTGGACGAGATCCACGGTGCCGACCTCGGCGCCGGTGGCGTCGACCACCCGCATGCCGGTGGTGACCCGGGAGACGGTGTCCTGCTGCTGGCTCATGCCGGAGCGGTTCCCGGGGGGCACGGGCGCTAAACGGGCGGGGCCCAGCCGCCCGGCGGGCGGGGGGAGAGCTCGCGCCAGGTGTCCGGCCCGTCCAGCAGCGCCCGGACCGTCTCCTCCGCCTCGTCCGCGCTGCCGTACTCGTAGAACCGGGAAACCCCCTCGGCGCCGCCGGCGCGCTGCTCGACGTGCCAGCGGTCGCCGTCCACCCGGAGGAAGACGTCCCGCCGGGCCAGCCGCCCCCATTTCCCGTTCCACCAGTGCTTGCGCTGCTCCATGGGCGGACTCTATCGAACATGTGTTCGACATGAGTCGGCCCCCACGGGATTCCCGTGGGGGCCGATCGGCTAGGGCGTCAGCGCGGCGCCGGCGGCTCCGGGCGGCGGCCCAGCACGTCGTCCAGCGCGCCCCGCTGAGCCGGCGTGGCCTGGTTGCCGGCGAGCAGCGCGTCCCGGATCTCGGTGAGCAGCTTGATCTCCTCGCTGGGGGCCTTCGGCGGCGGCTCCTCGCCGCGCCGGCGCCGCTCGGCGAGCCGGTTCATCGGGTAGACGACCAGGAAGTAGAGCGCCGCCGCGGTGAGCAGGAAGGTGATCACCGCGTTGACGAAGGCCACCCAGTCGAACGGAATCGTGTTGCGGAACATCGGCGTGGTCCCGCTGATGCCCTTGGAGCTGCCGGTGATCAGCAGAATGAACACCCGGACCAGCGGTTCCAGGAATGACTTGGTCATCTGGGTGACCACGCCGGTGAACGCGGCACCGATGACGACGCCGACCGCCAGGTCGACGACGTTGCCGCGCATGATGAAGTCTTTGAAGCCCTTGAGCATCCGCTCTCCCGTGCTGTCCGGTTTTCCGTCCGGGACAACCTATGCCCGGGAGGGAGCCTCCAGGAAAGCGCCCGCCTCGATCGCCGCCCGGGCCGGGTCGCCGGCCCGGATCGCCTCGACCAGCCGGCCGTGGTCGACGTAGCGCTCCGGTTCCAGGGCGTCGCCCATGGCCTGGGCCACGGTGCTGCGCAGCGCGGCGCCGACCGACGCGTACAGCTCGGCGAGCATGGCGTTGTGCGCGGCGGCCACCACGGCGGTGTGCAGCGCGGCGTCCGCCTCGACGAACTCGTCCACCCGGCCGGAGCGCCAGGCGGCCTCCCGGGCGGCCAGCGCGTCGTCGAGCGCCGCCAGGTCCGCCGGGGTACGCCGCAGCGCGGCGAGCCGGGCCGCCTCCACCTCGAAGGCGCGCCGCACCTCGATCACCTCGGTCATCCGGTCGTCGGTGAGCCGCCGGGCCACCACCGGGGCCAGCTCGTCGGTGGAGACCACGTACGTCCCGGAGCCCTGCCGGCACTCCAGCACCCCGGCGTGCACCAGCGCCCGGACCGCCTCGCGGACGGTGTTCCGCCCCACCCCGAGCGCGGCGACGAGCTGCGGCTCGGTGGGGATCCGGCCGCCCACCGGCCACTCGCCGCCGAGGATCCGGGCCCGGAGCTGCTCGATCGTCTGGCGCACCCGGTGGCCGCGCGGGGGCACGACGACGGAATCGACGGGGGGTGTCACCGGTTACAACTCCTGCCGGAATTCATCCCATGATTGTAGGTTGAGGGTCATGACGCCGCCACCCACGAGCACCGAGGCCCCCGCCACCGACGCGCCGACCACCGACGTGACGCCCGGCCCGGCCCTCGCCGCCCCGGCCCGTCCGGCCGGCCCGGTCCGCGGTGGCGCACTGGTGCTGGTCGGGATGCTGCTGGTCGCGCTGAACCTGCGCGCCGCGGTGACCAGCCTCGGCGCCCTCCTCGACGAGGTACGGGACGGGCTGGGACTCTCCGGCGCGATGGCCGGCCTCGTCACCACGCTGCCCACCATCGCCTTCGCCGGACTCGGCGCGCTCACCCCGTGGCTGGTCCGCCGCTGGCCGGCCGCCCGGGTGCTGGTGCTGGCCATGCTCGCCCTCACCGTCGGGCAGGTGCTCCGGGTGGTCACCGACTCGGCGGCGGTCTTCGTGCTCACCAGCGCGCTCGCCCTGGCCGGCATCGCGGTGGCGAACATCCTGCTGCCGATGCTGGTCAAGCAGCACTTCCCGCATCGCACCGGGCTGGTCACCGGGGCGTACACGATGGCGCTCACCACGGGCACGACGGTGGCCGCGGCCTCGGCGGTGCCGGTGGCGCACGCCTTCGGCTCCTGGCGCGCCGGGCTCGGAGTCTGGGCCGGGATGGCCGCGCTCGCCGTACTCCCGTGGGTGCCGCTGGCGCTGCGGGCCCGCGCGGGTCGGCGGACGGCGACCCCGGCGGCGGCCGTCGTCACCCGGGTACGCCCCGGGCGGACCCGGCTCGGCTGGGCCATGGCGGTCTACTTCGGGGCGCAGTCGCTCAGCGGGTACGCGATCATGGGCTGGCTGGCCCAGCTCTTCCGGGACGCCGGCTACTCGGCCGAGACCGCCGGACTGCTGCTCGCCGGGGTCACCGCGCTCGGCGTGCCGGTGGCGCTGGTGATGCCGACGCTGGCCGGCCGGCTGCGCACGCTACGGCCGCTGGTGCTCGCGCTGACCGCCTTCTCCACGGCCTCGTACCTCGGCCTGGCGGTCGCGCCGCACGGCCCGGCGCCCCTCTGGGTGCTGCTGATGGCCCTCGGCCAGGGCGCGTTCCCGCTGATCCTGACCACGATCGGGCTGCGCGCCCGGACCGCCGAGGGCACCGTCGCGCTATCCGCCTTCGCGCAGAGCACCGGGTACGTCATCGCGGCGCTCGGCCCGCTGCTGGTCGGTATCCTCTACGAGGCGACCGGGGGCTGGACCGCGCCGCTCGGTTTCCTGCTCGGGGCGCTCGCCGTGCAGACGACGGCGGGCATGGTGATCGCCCGTCCCCGCTACATCGAGGACGAGCGCTGAGGGGCGACGGTCAGGAGGAGGCCGGCGTGGGGTCGCCCGCGACCGCCTGCTCCACCGTCGGGTACGTGTGCAGCACCTCGACGAGGCCGCTGACCTCGAGGATGCGCAGGACGCCACGCTGCGGGGCGGCCAGCCGGACCACGCCACCGGCCTCGTCGCAGCTGTTCTTGGCGCGTACGAACACCGACAGCCCGGTCGAGTCGCAGAACGACACGTCCGCCAGGTCGAAGACGAGGCGGTTGCGCCCCTTGTCCAGCAGATCGGTGATCTGGTCCTGCAACTGCGGTGCCGTCGCCATGTCCAGCTCGCCCGCGACCGACACGACGACCACGTCGCCGCGCTGTTCCGTGTGCACCGTCAGGGACATTCGCCGACCTCCTGTGTTCGGAGGAACGGTATCCCACGAAGCGGGTGGTACGCAGAACGGGAGCCGACACGGGTGCCGACGATCATTCCTTTGCCGCGTGGCAAGTAAGGCGTCGACCTCCGGTGATAGAGTCCGCCCGTCCAGAGTTCAGGGAGGTCAACATGGCGTTGAACGCCGAATCGAGTGGCCGGCTCGCCCGGCTGCTGACCGAGAACGCCGACCGGTTGACCGAGCGCTGGACGGAGATCGTCGCGGCGTCGCTGCGCGGCCGGCTCAGCCACGCGGAGCTCGCCCGGCAGGTGCGGGAGCTGCACCGTAGCATGATCGACGCGCTGGGGAGCGGGCTGACCGACCTCGCCGCCGAGCACGGCGGCGAGCTGCGCGCGGTGCTGGCCGAGCTGTCCCGGGGGCGGGCCCGCCAGGGCTTCAGCGCCACCGAGACCGCGATCAGCGTCTTCGCCCTCAAGGACGCGCTGCTCGAGCTGATGGAGGAGACCCAGGACGCGGAGACGCTCCGCGACTTCCTGGCCTTCACCTCGCTGCTCGACCAGATGGGCCTGTTCACCTTCGAGAGCTACGTCCGCACCCGGGAGAGCCTGATCGCCGACCAGGCGGAGCAGCTCCTGGAGCTCTCCACCCCGGTGGTGAAGCTCTGGGAGGGCGTGGTCGCCGTCCCGCTGGTCGGCACGCTCGACTCGGCCCGGGCCCAGGTGGTGATGGAGCGGCTGCTCCAGACCCTGGTCGACACCGGCTCGCCGTACGCGATCATCGACATCACCGGCGTGCCGGCGGTGGACACCCAGGTCGCGCAGCACATCCTCAAGACCGTGGTGGCCGCCCGGCTGATGGGCGCCGACTGCATCATCTCCGGCATCCGGCCGCAGATCGCCCAGACCATCGTGGCCCTGGGCATCGAGTTCGGGGACATCGCCACCAAGGCGAGCCTCGCCGACGCGCTGCGCCACGTGCTGCGGCTGACCGGCGTCGAGACCACCACCCGCCGCCCCCGCCGGGAGGGCTGATGGAGCGGGTGCCGATTCTCAAGATCGGCGAAATCCTGCTGGTCTCCATCCAGGTCGACATGTCCGACCAGACGGCGGTCCAGCTCCAGGAGGACCTGGCCGAGCGGATCGTCGCCACCGGCAGCCATGGCGTGATCATCGACATCACGGCGCTGGACATCGTCGACTCCTTCGTCGGCCGGATGCTCTCCACCATCGCGTCCATCTCCAAGGTGCTGGACGCCGAGACGGTGGTGGTCGGCATGCGGCCCGCCGTCGCCATCACCCTGGTCGAGCTGGGGTTGTCGCTCAACGGCATCCGTACCGCGCTGAACGTCGAACGCGGCATGGAGTTGATCGCGGCGGCCCGGGGCGACGAGTGGGACGAGGCCGACGGCGACGAGGGCGACGAGACGACGGCCACGTCATGACCGCCGGCGTCGACCTGGGGGTGCCGGCGACCCAGGCGATCCGTAGCGACGAGGACGTCGTCCGGGTACGGCAGCTGGTGCGGACCAATGCGGTCGCGGCCAAGCTGTCGCTGGTCGACCAGACCAAGCTGGTCACCGCCGCCAGTGAGCTGGCCCGGAACACGCTGATCTACGGCGGTGGCGGCATCGCCGAGGTGACCGCGGTCGACGACGGCCTGCGGCGCGGGATCCGCATCGTCTTCGCCGACGAGGGCCCGGGCATTCCCGACCTCGACCTGGCCCTCACCGACGGCTACACCACGGGCGGCGGCCTGGGCCTCGGGCTGAGCGGCGCCCGCCGGCTGGTCGACGACTTCGACATCTGGACCGTCGTGGGCGAGGGCACCCGGATCACCGTCACCAAGTGGTCCCGATGAACGCGGACGTGGTCGCCGACCACGGCCTCTGGTTCCGCATGGAGAGCGGTGGCGGGGCGAGCGGCGTACGCCGGGCGGCCGAACACCTCGGCCGGCAGCTCGAACTCGGCCCCCAGCGGGTCGCCGACCTGGCCATCGTCACCGCCGAGCTGACCAGCAACCTGGTCAAGCACGCCCAGGAGGGCTCGCTGCTGCTGCGGCCGGTACGCCGTGCCGGCCGGGCCGGGGTGGAGCTGGTGGCGATCGACTCCGGCCCCGGCATGGCCGACCTCGCCCTGTCCTCGGTCGACGGGCACTCCACCACCGGCACCCTGGGCATCGGCCTGGGCGCGATCGCCCGGCAGGCGAGCTGGTTCGACGGATACTCGCTGCCGGACCGGGGGACCGTGCTGGCCGTCCAGGTCTGGGACGGGCCGCCGGCGGCGCCGGACTGGGCCGGCGGGCTGACCCGGCCGATCACCGGTGAGCAGGTCAGCGGCGACGGGTACGCGGTGCGGGTGGCCGACGGCCGGCACCAGGTGCTGGTCTCCGACGGCCTCGGACACGGGCCGCTGGCGGCGGCGGCCAGCGGGGCCGCGGTCGCCGCGTTCCGGGCCGCCCCGGCGGGCCCGCCCGCCAGCGTCGTGCAGCACCTGCACCGCGCCATCTCGCACACCCGGGGCGCCGCGCTGGCGGTGGCCGAACTGGACCCCGCCGCCGGCCTGCTCCGGTACGCGGGGCTGGGCAACATCGCAGCTGTGATCGTGGTGGCGGGGGCGCGGCGGCGGGGCCTGGTCTCGCTGCCCGGCATCGCCGGCCACCAGCGCCCCGCGGTACGCGAGTACGACTACCCGTTCCCGCCCGGCGCGACGCTGGTCATGCACAGCGACGGCGTGGTCGACCGGTGGGACCTCGACGACTATCCCGGCCTCGCCGGGCGGGCCCCCCTGGTGGCCGCGGCGACCCTGCTCCGGGACGCCGCGATCCGCCGGGACGACGCCTGCGTCCTGGTCGCCCGGGGGGAGTCATGACCGGCCCGTACCCGGTGGAACCGCTGCTCCAGCTGGCGCTCCGGGTGGAGCAGGACATCTTCCTGGTCCGTCAGCGCGGGCGGGAGGTCGCCGCCGCCGTCGGGCTGGAGCACCAGGACCAGGTACGCGTCGCCACCGCGCTCAGTGAGGTGGCCCGGGACCTGCTGCAGGCGGTCGACGGCGCCGACGTCACGTTCGTGCTCGACACTGACCCGCCGTCCGGCCGGTCCGTCCTCCGGGTGGACCTGGTCCCGGTCCGCCCGCTGCCCGACGGCCGGTACGAGCCGCAGTCCGGCGCGGTGGCGCGTCTGGTGGACATGCTGGGCGTCGTGCCGCACGGGGACGATACGGTCGTGAGGATGTCCCGACGTGTCCCGGCGAACGCACAGGCGCTGACGCCGGAGCGCCTCGCCGAGCTGCGCGCAGAGCTGGCGAGCAGCGCTCCGGGCACCGTCCTGGACGAGTTGGCCGCCCAGAACGCCCAGCTCATCGCCGCCCTGGACGAGGTACGCAGCCACCGCGACGAGCTGGAGGTGCTCAACTCGGAGCTGCAGGAGACCAACCGCGGCGTGATGGCGCTCTACAACCAGCTCACCGAGGAGCTGGAGGAGACCAACCGCGGCGTGGTGGCCCTCTACGCCGAGCTGGACGAGAAGTCCGCCCAGCTCCGGGCGGCCAGCGAGTCGAAGAGCCGGTTCCTGGCCAACGTCAGCCACGAGCTGCGCGCCCCGGTCACCGCGATCATCGGGCTGGGTCGGCTGCTGGCCGACTCCGCCTCCGATCCGCTCACCGCCGAGCAGGCCCGGCAGGTGGGGCTGATCCGGTCCTCCGCGTCCGACCTGCTCAATCTGGTCAACGAGCTGCTCGACCTGGCCAAGGCCGAGTCCGGCCGGATCGAGGTCAACTGGACCGAGGTGGACCTGCGCGGCCTCTTCGGGCAGCTCCGGGGCACCCTGCGGGCGCTGGCCACCCGCCCCGGGGTCGAACTGGTGGTGGAGGAGCCGCCAGCCCCGGCGACGGTCCGTTCCGACGAGGTGCTGCTCGCCCAGGTGCTGCGCAACCTGCTGCACAACGGCCTGAAGTTCACCGAGCGGGGCGAGGTGCGGCTGCGCGCGGAACGCCGGGACGACCACTGGTCGCTGTCGGTCTCCGACACCGGCGTCGGCATCCCGCCGGAGCTGCACGAGCGGATCTTCGAGGAGTTCTACCAGGTGCCCGGGACGACCCGGGTCGGCGGCACCGGCCTCGGCCTGCCGTACGCGCGGCGGCTCGTGACGCTGCTCGGCGGGACGCTGGCGCTGTCCAGCGAACCGGGTCGGGGCAGCACCTTCACGGTCCGCCTTCCCCTGGGCGGAGCCTGACGGTGGAGGGCGGCGCGGCGACCGTGCTGGTGGTCGACGACAGCCGTACCAAGCGGTATCTGCTGGTGAGCTGGCTGGGCCGGGCCGGGTTCACGACCGTCGAGGCGGAGAACGGCGCCGAGGCGCTGGCCCTGGTGGAGAACGACCACATCGACCTGGTGGTGCTCGACGTCCGGCTGCCCGACATGAGCGGCTTCGAGGTCTGCGAGCGGATCAAGGAAGCCCACCCGGTGACGCCGGTCATCCACGTCTCCGCGCACGCGATCGACGTCGCGGACCGGACGCAGGGGCTGACCCGGGGCGCGGACGCGTACCTGGCCGAACCGATCGAGCCGGAGGAACTGGTCGCCACCGCGCACGCGGTGCTCCGCTACTACCAGGCCCGGCGGCGGGCTGAGCTGCTCGCCGAGCGGTTGACCGCGCTGGCCGACGCCACCGTGGAGATGCACGCCGCGGTGAACTTCGTCCGGCTGCTGGAGGCGGCGGCGTCCGGCGCCGCACGGATCTTCAAGAGCCCGGCGGCGGTGGTCGCGGAGACCTTTGACGGAGACTGCCTGGCCGGGGTGTCCGCCGGGCCGGACGCCGTGCCGGCGGTGGTGCCGTGGTCGGTGGACGACACCGGGGTGCCGATCGGCTCCACGGTCCGGATCGACGACCCCGGCAACTGGGGCCTGGCCGAGTGGCCGGCCGGTGACACGGTCACCGTCGCCGCCGCCCGGTTGCGTGCGGACCGGGCCCCGCTCTACGTGGTGGTGCCGACCGCCACTCAGACCGTCCGTACGCCGGTCCTGGTGCAGCTCGCCCAGGCGGTCGCCTCGGCGGTGGAGGCGCAGCGCTCCTTCGACGAGGAGCACCGCATCGCGGTCACCCTCCAGCGCAGCCTGCTGCCCCGCCGGCTGCCCGAGGTCGCCGGCCTCGACCTGGCCGTCCGTTACGAGCCGGCCAGCGCCCAGACCGAGGTCGGCGGCGACTTCTACGAGCTGGTGATGCTCGACGGCCACCTGCTCGTGGCGGTGGGCGACGTGGCCGGCCACTCGCTGCACGCCGCCACCGTGATGGCCGAGCTGCGGCACGCGGTGCGGGCGTACGCGGTGGAGGGGCACCAGCCCGGGGTGATCCTGGACCGGGTCAACGAGCTGATGCGGGCCCTGCTCCCCAGCGAGCAGGCCACGCTCTGCCTGCTGTTGCTGCACCCCGGGAGCGGGCTGATCCGGCTGGCCAGCGCCGGTCACCTGCCGGCCCTGATCAGCCGCGACGGGCGGGTGGAGTTCGTGCAGCACTCGGCGCCGCTGCTCGGGGTGCGCGCCCCCCGCCCGCCCGACCTGGAGTTCGTGCTGCCGGCCGGTGCCACGCTGGTCCTCTACACCGACGGGCTGATCGAGCGTCGGGACACCACCATCGACGACGGGCTGGCCGCGCTGAGCGTGGTCGCCACCCGGGTGGACGACGACCTGGACATGTTCTGTCAGCGGCTGCTGGTCGAGCTGGCGCCGCCCGAGATCCACGACGACGTCGCGGTGGTCGCCGTCCGCCGCCGCTGACCTGGGTGCGCGGAGGTGGTTGCCCGGGCCGACGATGTCGCCACACGATGTCATCGTCCGCCGGAGGCGGCCAGCGAGCGGGCGTACGCGGCGGGCGAGACCCCGGCCACTGCGGTGAACTCGCGGACCAGGTGGGCCTGGTCGGCGTACCCGAGATCGGCGGCGACCTGCGACCAGTCGAGCGGCCCGGCGGCAGCCTGTTCGATCGCCTCCTGGAGCCGGTACCGCCGGATCACCCACTTCGGGCCGACCCCGACGTGGTCCAGGAAGAGGCGCTGGAGCCGCCGGGTGGAGACGCCGTGCCGGCGGGCGAAGTCGTCCACCCGCAGGATGCTCCGGTCGGCGCGGATCTCCTCGACCAGCGCGGTCGCCTCGGCGGCGAGCGGGTCCGGTTCCGGTCCCCAGGCGGTGAGCAGGTCGTCCACCCGGCGGCACCGGTCGTCGTCGGTGCCCGGGCAGATCGGCGCGCCGGCGAAGGGCCCGGCGGGCAGCGGGCGCCTCTGTCCGGTCAGCTCGGCCACCGACCGGCGCCAGAAGGGGCGGAAGCCGCCGGGGCGGAACTGCACCCCGGTGACCCGGCCGACGTCGCGCAGGGTGACGGTGAACAGGGCCAGGCCCACGCCCGCGATCTCGCCCGTCTCCGGTCCGCCGTGCTGCGCCTGGAACACCACGTTGACCGCCGGGTGCGGGACCACCCGCTGGTCGAAGGGCTCGTCCAGCGCCCAGTCGATCAGCCAGTAGTGCTCGACGTACGGGCGCAGCGCCGGGGCGGGCAGCCGGCGCCGGAAACGGACCTGCCGCAGCAGCCGGTCGGGGTCGAGGATCCCCCGGCTGTCCCGCCGCGGTTCGTGTCGCATTTCTTCAAGACCACCCTCATACGCTGGCCCTATGACCACGAAGACTAGTGAGCTGCTGGCCGTCGCCGCGCCCCGGACGGTGGCGGTGGTCCACGGCATCTCCGACGACCAGTTCGACCTGCCCACCCCGTGCCCCGACTACACCGTCCGGGACCTGCTTCGGCACGTGTACGACGTGGTGGTCAACTTCCAGGCGTTGGCCCGGCGGCGGGAGGTGGACTGGTCGGCCAAGACCGACCACCTGACCGACGGCTGGCGGGACCGCTTCGCTGCGGAGACCGTACGCCTGATCGAGGCGTGGTCGGACCCGGCGGCGCTGGAGGGCGTCTCGCCGGGGATGGGACTGCCGCAGGAGACGGTCGGCGACATGGCCCTGATCGACCTGACCGTGCACGGCTGGGACCTGGCCCGGGCCACCGGGCAGCGGCTGGAGGTCGATCCGGCGGTGCTGGCGGCGGGGCACGGGTTCATGGACCGGATGGGCGACACCGGCCAGCAGATGGGCGCCTTCGGTACGCCCGTTCCCACCACGTCGGACGCGACCCCGCTGGACCGGCTGCTCGGCCGGACCGGCCGGGATCCCGGCTGGACCCCCTGAACCCGACCGGCCCGCGTGGCACCGCGCCACGCGGGCCGCTCTTGACATCACTATTCGCTGAGTGAATAGTGGCCGGGTGTCCACTTCGCACGTCCTGCTCGGGCTGCTCGCGACCGGCCCACGCCACGGGTACGAGCTGAAGCGCGCCCACGACGAGCGGCTGCCCCGGGCCCGCCCGTTGGCGTTCGGGCAGGTCTACGCCACCCTCGCCCGGCTCCAGCGGGACGGCCTCGTGGCCCCGGCCGGGCAGGAGCGGGAGGGTGGACCCGACCGCACCGCGTACGCGCTCACCGGGGAGGGCCGCGACGCGCTCGACCGGTGGCTCGCCACCGTCGAGCCACCCATGCCGTACGTGGCCAGCACGCTGTTCGCCAAGGTGGTGGTCGCGCTGCTGGTCGCCGACGTCGGCCGGGCCCGCGACTACCTGATCGCCCAACGCCGGGCGCACACCGCGCGGCTGCGCGAGCTGACCGCGGTGAAGACCGCCCCCGCGGCCAGCCTCGACGACGTGATCGCGGCCGACTTCGCCATCGCCCATCTCGACGCCGACCTGCGGTGGCTGCACACCACCCTGGACCGGGTCGCCGACTGGCACCGGGAGGTGCACTCGTGACGTATCTGCAGGCGCGCGGCGTGGTCCGGGCGTACGGCCGGACACCCGCCCTGCGCGGTGTGACGCTCGACGTGGCGGAGGGCGAGATCATCGCCGTCACCGGGCCCAGCGGCTGCGGCAAGTCCACCCTGCTGCACTGCCTCGCCGGCATCCTGCGCCCCGACGCCGGGCAGGTCACCTGGCGGGGCGAGCGGATCGACGGGTGGTCGGAGGCGGCCCGGTCCCGGCTACGGCGTACCGAGTTCGGGGTGCTGTTCCAGTTCGGTCAGCTGGTCGCCGAGCTGACCGCGGCGGAGAACGTCGCCCTTCCGCTGCTGCTCGCCGGCACGGGGCGGCGAGAGGCGCGGACGGCGGCGCTCAGCTGGCTCGAGCGGCTGGGCGTGGCCGAGGTGGCCGACGTCCGACCGGGTGAGATGTCCGGCGGGCAGCAGCAGCGCTGCGCCACCGCCCGCGCCCTGGTCACCGAGCCCCGGGTGCTCTTCGCCGACGAGCCGACCGGCGCGCTGGACACCCTCGCCGGCGAGCAGGTGCTCACCCACCTGGTCCGGCTCGCCCGGGAACAGCACACCACCGTCGTGCTGGTCACCCACGAGCCGAGGGTCGCCGGGTACGCCGACCGCGAGGTGACCCTGCGCGACGGGGTGGTCGACCACTCGGGCCTCGGCCTCGACGCGTCGCTGCCCGGCGGTCACCGGTGAGCCCGGGCACCCTGCTCCGGCTGGCCCTGGCCGGCACGCGTACGGACAGGGCCCGGGTGGCGCTGACCGCGCTGAGCGCCGCCCTCGCCACCATCTCCGGGCTGGCCGCGTTGACCGTGCTGGCGGTGGTCAAGCCAACCGGGGACGCGTGGGCCGAGTCCGTCCAGTACACCACCGCCCTGCTGCGGGAGCCGGGCCTGCGCCCGGGCGTCGCGTTCGCGCTGCTGATGCTGATGGTCCCGGTGCTCGGGCTGGCCGGGCAGTGCGCCCGGCTCGGCGCGCCGGCCCGGGACCGGCGGCTGGCCGCGCTGCGGCTGGCCGGGGCGACGCCCGGCGAGGTCACCCGGATCGCCGCCGTGGAGACCGGGTTGGCCAGCCTGCTCGGCACCCTCGCCGGCCTCGCCGTGCACCTGATCGGCCGTCGGCTGCTGCACCGGCCCGGCCCCGACGGTCGACTGCCGCTGCCCACCGACGTCCATCCGGCCCCGCCGGCGGTCGCCGCCGTGGTGATCGGGTTGCCCCTGGTCGCCGCCCTGGTCAGCGCCCTGCTGCTGCGCCGGGTGACCACCACCCCGTTCGGCGTGGTCCGGCGGGCGCGCAGCCGGGCCCCCTGGCCGTGGCCGGGCCTGCTGATCCTCGTCGGGCTGGCCATGTTCGCCGCCTTCCGGCCGGTCGGGCTCTGGTACGACCGCCGGCACGCCGAGCCGCCGATCTGGCTGCTGCCGGCGCTGCTGATCGTCGGCAGCCTGGCCGCCATGGTGGGCGTGGTCGCCGGCACCGGCTGGATCTCCCACGCCACCGGCCGGCTGCTGCACCGGTACGCCCGCCGCCCCGCCGCACTGCTCGCCGCGCGCCGGCTCACCGCCGACCCGTGGGCCGGCAGCCGGACGTTCGCCGCGCTGCTGGCCGCGCTCATCTTCGGTGCGGGCGCGGCCGGAATCCGGGCCGACTTCCTGGCCACGATGGAACTGAACCGTCGGATCGGTGGCGGGATGGGTGCCCCCGCGTCGTTCTACCTGGGAGCGATGGACCTGGTCGACCTCACGGTCGCGGTGGCGATGGCGATCGCGGCCGGCGGACTGCTGGTCGCCGTGGTGGAGGGGGTCACCGCCCGGCGGCGGGCGTACGCGGCGCTGGTGGCGACCGGCGTGCCCCGGGGCACGATCGGCCGTTCCCTGCTCTGGCAGTCGCTCGCCCCGGCGGTGCCCGCCATCACCCTCGCGCTGGCCGTCGGCTACCTGCTCGTACGGGGCGTCCACCGGGCACCGAGTGGCGGGGGCTATCCGGAGGAGGTGTGCGACGCGGGACAGCGGCTCTGCGGTGACCCACTGACCCGGGCGCAGTACACCCGGACCGAATGGGTGCCGAAGGTGACCGTGACGCCGGACGTACCGTGGGAGCAGCTCGCCTGGTTCGCGGCCGGCGGCCTGGCCGCGGTGCTGCTGACGGTCGGCGTCGGCCTGCTCTTCCTGCGGGCCGGCACGACGGTCGAGGAGTTGCGGACGACCTGATGTAACGCGGCGGCCGGGCCGGGCGCTGTTAGGGCCGGGAGGTCCACGGGTGGATCTCCCGAGCCGGGTACCCCGGCCGGTGCGGAGCGGAACAGCGGGAGAAATTGAGCATGCAGAACCAGCCCGGCGCCGCGCCGCCGGTGTTCGTCGACCGGACCGGCCGGCGGCGCCGGCTCACCGTGATCGCCGGCACGGCGATGGGCCTCGGTCTGCTCACCAGTCTCGGCCTGATCCTGGCCGGGCTCTTCTTCGACTCCTCGGTGCCGATCCCCGGCTGGTCGGAGACCAGGAACCACCCGCCGATCGAGGCCGGGGTCGACGCGCCCGGCCAGCCCCAGCAGGCGACCAGCGCGAGCCCGCAGCCCGAGCCGGCGACCGGGACGACGACCCCCCTGCCGTCGACCGGGCCGACCGCCACCCGCCTGACCACCCGGACCACCACGGCGCCCGTCCCGCAGGCGTCCACCAGCGTGCCGGGCCAGGGCGACGAGCACCGCAGCTCCGCCAAGCCGAGCAGGACCCCGGGCAAGCCCTGACCATGGCGCGACACGTCGCCCGCCCCGATCCCCGGGCCCACTGGATCCTGCTCCTGCTGGGCCTGTTCGTGCTGCTCGGAGCGTTGAGCTTCAACGGCCTGGTCACCAACGTCGGCGGGGGTTCCGGCCCGTCCGCGGAGCCCGGCCCCGACGCCTCCCGGCAGATCACCAGCGGCGGGCCGGTGCTGCGGCTGGACGGCCCGACGCCCGTCGCGCGGCGGCTCCCGTCCCAAACCCTGGCGCTGACCTTCGACGACGGGCCGGATCCGCGCTGGACCCCGCAGATCCTCGACGTGCTCCGCCGCTACCACGCGCACGCCACGTTCTTCGTGGTCGGCTCCCGGGTGGACGCGCATCCCGAGCTGGTCCGGCGGATCCTCGCCGAGGGGCACGAGATCGGCTCGCACACCTTCACCCATGCGGACCTGGGCGCCGTGCCGGCCTGGCGGGCCGGGGCCGAGCTCTCCTGGACCCGGAACGCGATCGCCGGGGTGACCGGCCGCGAGGTGACCCTGCTCCGGCTCCCGTTCTCGTCGACCACCGCCACGCTGACCGCGCCGCAGTACCGGGCGCTGCGGAACGCCGCCCGCAGCGGCCACGTCGGGGTGCTGGCCGACCGCGACGCCAAGGACTGGGAGCGCCCCGGCGTACCGGCCATCGTCCGGGCGGCCACCCCTCCGGGCGGCGCCGGCGCAGTGGTGCTCATGCACGACGGCGGCGGGGACCGCAGCCAGACGGTGACCGCGCTGGAGCAGCTGCTGCCCCGGCTCGGCCGCGAGGGATACCGGTTCACCACGGTGTCGGAGGGGATCGGAGCACCCGCCTCGATGCTCCCGGCCGGCGGCGGCGCCCGGATGAGCGGGACGGCGCTGCGCTGGGCGCAGACCGGTGCCGGCTGGCTGAGTTCGGCGATGAACCTGCTGCTCGGCGTGGCCCTGCTGCTCGGCGTGGCGCGGCTCGTGGTGCAGGTGTGCTGCGCCCAGCTGCACGTCCGCCGGGTCCGTCGGCCCCGCCACCGCCGGCCCGAGGTGACCGCGCCGGTCTCGGTGATCGTGCCGGCGTACAACGAGGCCGCCAACATCGCCGCGACCGTGCGGTCCCTGGTCGCCAGCGCCTACCCGGCACTGGAGGTGATCGTGGTCGACGACGGGTCCAGCGACGGTACCGCCGACATCGTCGAGCGGATGGGCCTGCGCGGGGTACGCGTCATCCGGCAGGCCAACGCCGGCAAGCCGGCCGCGTTGAACACCGGCATCCGGGCCGCCCGCGCCGACCTGCTGGTGCTGGTCGACGGGGACACCGTCTTCCAGCCGGACACGGTGTACCGGCTGGTCCAGGGCTTCGCCGACCCGACGGTCGGTGCGATCAGCGGCAACACCAAGGTGGCCAACCGGCGCGGCCTGCTGGGAAAGTGGCAGCACCTGGAGTACGTGATCGGCTTCAACCTCGACCGCCGGATGTACGACGTGCTCGAGTGCATGCCGACCATCCCCGGCGCGATCGGCGCGTTCCGCCGCGAGGTGCTGCTCGCTGTCGGGGGCGTACCCGCCGACACCCTGGCCGAGGACACCGACCTGACCATGAAGGTGCTCCGGGCCGGCTGGCGGGTGGTGTACGAGGAGGGCGCGATCGCCTGGACCGAGGCGCCGTCGTCGCTGCGTCAGCTCTGGCGGCAGCGGTACCGCTGGTGCTACGGCACGATGCAGGCGATGTGGAAGCACCGGCACGCGCTGAGCGAGCCGGGGGCGGGCGGGAAGCTGGGCCGGCGGGGCCTGCCGTACCTGACCGTGTTCCAGATCGTGCTGCCGCTGACCGCGCCGGCCGTCGACGTCTTCGCCGTCTACGGGCTGCTCTTCCTGCCGTGGTCGTCGCTCGTGCTGGCCTGGGCGGGGCTGCTCCTGCTGCAGGGGTTCACCGCCGCGTACGCGCTGCGCCTGGACCGGGAACGGTACGGCCCGCTGTGGACCCTGCCGCTCCAACAGCTCGTCTACCGGCAGGTGATGTACCTGGTGGTGGTGCAGTCGGTGGTCACCGCGGTGGTCGGCAACCGGCTGCGCTGGCAGCGGATGGCCCGTACGGGTGAGGCCGCCGCCCTGGTCGGCACCGGCCCGCCGCGCTGACCCCACGCCGTCGGCCGGCGGGAGCGCGAGTTGCGGCATTCCGGGGCTTCCAGGGCCGGGGAAGGGCCGGAATGCGGCATCTCGCGGCGGGCTGGCGCGGGGTCAGCGGCCGCCGAAGAGGCCGGCGGACCAGGACAGGCCGAGACCGAGGACGGCCGAGCAGCAGCAGACCAGCAGGGCGGCGGCGACCACCGCGAGGATCACCCAGGTCGGCCCGCGTCGCGCCGCCCCCGCCCCGGGTACGTCCGCCCCGTCCGCCGCCCGGTCCTCCTCGCTCATCCGGCGGAGTCTAGGCCGCCACGGCAGGATCGCGCTCAATCATGGATGTAGTGGTGCCGCACGGGCGGCGAGGGGACTGTTTCCAGGATCGAGCGCGGTCACCGGACTGAGCCCGGCCCGCGATCATGGGCGGCGGAGCGGGCGGGGGCCGGGCAGGATGGGGCGATGGAGCTGGTCTCGATCGCTGACGTCCGGATCGCCGCCGACGACATCGCCGGGACGGTGGTGCGTACCCCGCTGCTGCCGACGCTCTGGGACGACGAGCTGTGGCTCAAGCCGGAGAACCTGCAACCGGTGGGGTCGTTCAAGCTGCGCGGGGCGACCCACGCGGTGGCCCGGCTCGACCCGGCGGCCCGGTCCCGGGGCGTGGTGACCCACTCCTCGGGCAACCACGGGCAGGCCCTCGCGTACGCGGCCCGGGCCTTCGGCGTGCCCTGCACGGTGGTCGTCCCCGAGGGCGCGCCGCGGGTGAAGGTGGACCGGATCCGCGGGCTCGGCGCCGAGGTGCGACTCGTCCCGCCGGCCCGCCGGCTGGTCGAGGCGGAGCGGATCGTGGCCGCGACCGGGGCCGCGCTGGTGCCCCCCTTCGACCATCCGCGGATCATCGCCGGGCAGGGCACCATCGGGCTGGAGATCGTCGCCGACCTGCCCGAGGTGGACGTCGTACTGGTGCCGGTGGGTGGCGGTGGGCTCTCCTCCGGCGTGGCCACGGCGCTACGGGCGCTGCGCCCGTCGGCGGCCGTGATCGGGGTGGAACCGGAGTTGGCCGCCGACGCCCGGGACTCCCTGACCGCCGGCGAGGTGGTGGTCTGGGACGTCGAGCGGACCTACCGCACCAGCGCGGACGGGCTGCGCACCAACCTGTCCGCGCTGACCCTCGCCCACCTGCGGGAACGGCTCGACCGCATCGTCACGGTCAGCGAGGAGGAGATCGCCGCGGCGCTGGCCCGGCTGGTCCGCGAGGCCCGGCTGGTGGCCGAGCCGAGCGGTGCGGTGGCGCTGGCGGCCCGGCTGTTCCACCGGGACGAGCTGCCGCCGGGCCGGACCGTCGCCGTGGTCACCGGCGGCAACGTCGACCCGGCGGTGCTCGCGTCGGCGCTGGCCTGAGCGGAGGGGCCGGTCGGCCCCTCCGCCGGTGGGTCACGCGCGGCCGAGGCGGTCCAGGATCCAGGCGTTGATGAAGGCCTCCTCGCGCCAGGCGTCGTACCGGCCGCTGGGGCCGCCGTGCCCGGCGCCCATCTCGGTCTTGAGCAGGTAGTCGCCCTGCGGCGCGACGGCCCGCAGCCGGGCGACCCACTTGGCCGGCTCGTGGTAGAGCACCCGGGTGTCGTTGAGGCTGGTCACCGCGAGGATGGCCGGGTAGTCGACCGCGGTCACGTTCTCGTACGGGGTGTACGACTTCATGTACGTGTACACCTCGGGGTCGTCGAGGGGGTTGCCCCACTCCTCCCACTCGGTGACGGTGAGCGGCAGGGACGGGTCGAGGATCGAGGTGAGCGCGTCCACGAAGGGCACCTGCGCGACGATCCCGGCGAAGGCGTCCGGGGCGAGGTTGGCCACCGCCCCCATCAGCAGGCCGCCGGCCGAGGCACCCCGGGCGACCAGCCGGTCACTCGTGGTCCAGCCGGCCTTGACCAGGTGCCGGGCACAGGCCACGAAGTCGGTGAAGGTGTTCTTCTTGGCCAGCAGCTTGCCTTCGTCGTACCAGCGCCGGCCCAGCTCACCACCGCCGCGGATGTGCGCGACGGCGAAGATGACGCCCCGGTCGAGCAGGCTGAGCCGGGCGATCGAGAACCACGGGTCCATGCTCGCCTCGTACGAGCCGTAGCCGTAGATGACGCAGGGGGCGGAGCCGTCGCGCGGGGTGTCCTTGCGGCAGACCAGTGAGATCGGCACCCGGGTGCCGTCGTCGGCGAGGGCCCAGTCCCGGTGCTGCTCGTAGTCGGCCGGGTCGTAGGCCCGCCCGTCCGGGCCCGGCCGGACCGGCTTGCGCCGGCGCAGCACCATCTGCCGGGTCACCAGGTCGTAGTCGTAGACCGAGTCCGGGGTGACCAGCGAGGTGTAGCGCAGCCGCACCTCGGTGGTGCGGTATTCCGGGTTGGCGTCCAGCCCGACGCTGTAGAGCGGCTCGGGGAAGTCGATGTCGAAGCGGTCGCCGCCGCCGATCGGCAGCACCCGAAGGCCGGTCAGCCCGTTGCTGCGCAGCGAGACGACCAGATGGTTCTCGAACGCGTCGACGGCCTCCAGCCGGGTGCCGGGGGTGTGCGGGATCAGTGGGGTCCAGTCGCCGGGCGCGTCGGCCGAGGTGTACGTCAGCGCGAAGTCCTCCGCACCGTCGTTGTGCAGGATCAGGAACCGGTGCCCGTGGTGCTCCACCGCGTACTCGACACCCTGCCGGCGCGGGGCGATGATCGCCGGCTCGCCGGTCGGGTTGGCGGCCGGGATCACCCGTACCTCGCTGGTGATCTTGCTGTGGATGTCGATGACCACGAACCGTTCGGAGCGGGTCAGCTCGACGCCCACCCAGAACCGCTCGTCGTCCTCCTGGTGGACCACGACGTCCTCACCCGACGGGGTGCCCACGGCGTGCCGCCAGACGCGGTTCGGCCGCCACGCGTCGTCCACCGTGACGTAGAAGAGCGTGGAGGCGTCGCTCGACCAGGCGGTGCCGTAGAAGGTGTCCGGGATCTCGTCGGGCAGCACCTCGCCGGTCGACAGGTCCTTGATCCGCAGGGTGAACCGCTCGTCGCCGGAGAAGTCCGTGGAGTAGGCCAGCCAGCGCCCGTCAGGGCTGACGTCGAACGCGCCGAGCGAGAAGAAGTCGTGTCCCTCGGCGAGCTGGTTGCCGTCGAGCAGCACCTCCTCACCGTCGAGTGGGGCGCCGTCCTCGCTGACCGGCGGCGCGGTCTCGCCGTCGCGGACGGCCCGGCGGCACTGCACCCCGTACTGCTGTCCCTCGACGGTGCGGGTGTAGTACCAGTAGCCGTCCTTGCGGGTGGGCACCGACAGGTCGGTCTCCTGGGTGCGCCGGCGGGTCTCCTCGAACAGGGTCGTGCGCAGCTGCTCCAGGTGCGCGGTGCGCGTCTCGGTGTACGCGTTCTCCGCGGTCAGGTAGGCGATCGTCGCCGGGTCGTCCTTGGCGGTGAGCCAGGCGTACTCGTCGACGACGGTGTCGCCGTGGTGGGTGCGCTCGGTCGGGACGCGCTTGGCGACGGGCACGGGCGACGGCTCCAGGTCGCGGCGCGACGACGGACCGGCGGTCATTCGGTCCGGAGCGCCGCCGAGCGGCGCGGAGGCCGAATCACGGCCGCCAGCCGAGCCGGCGTTGTCGGGGGTATCGGTGGTCACGGCGTCACGTTACCGGCCGGGGACGCGCCTCCGGGCGTGCGCGCCGAGCCCGGTTGCGGCGACACGCCACCAGCTCTTTCGAACATGTGTACGATAACCGCCATGGCGGCTGCAGCGAGTTCCACCGATCGACCCGGAGCCCTCGAGATAACCCGACGACTGGCGGAGATCTGCGGCCCGCCGTTCGCCCGCTTCGCCGGCGCGGCCGACGAGGTGGCCGGCCGGACGGCCCGCTGGGTGGCGGTGCCGGGCGGCCCGCACGCCGCCGCCGAGGTGCTGCGGCTGGCCGCCGCGCACGGCCTGACCGTGGTGCCGCGCGGTGCCGGCACCAAGATCGACTGGGGGGCGGCCCCGGAGCAGGTCGACATCATGCTCGACACCGGCCGGCTCGCCGGGGTCTGGCACGAGCCGCAGGGTTCGACGCTGGCCGAGGTCGGGGCCGGCACCCCGCTGCGGGCGGTGCAGGCGGCCCTGGAGCGCGCCGGCCGGCGGCTGCCGATCGACGCGCCGTCCCCGGGGGCGACCGTGGGCGGGGTGCTCGCCGCCGACGAGGCGGGCCCGCTCCGGCACCGGCACGGGACCCCGTGCGCCCAGCTCGTCGGCGTGCGCTATCTGGACGCCGAGGGCGAGCTGGTGAGCCTGGGCGAGGCCGGCACCGCGCAGCTCGGCCGGGCGGCGCCGGCCGGGTCCGGCACCGCGCAGTTCGGCAGCGCGGCGCCGGCCGGCGACGGCACGGCGCACCGGGGCGCCGCGGCCCTCTTCGGCCGTGGCGACCTGCCGGGGCTGGACGTGGCTCGGCTGCTCTGCGGCTCGCAGGGCGGCCTCGGGGTGCTGGTGTCGGCCACCATGCGGGTGCAGGCGGTGCCGGCCAGCCGCGTCTGGGTGTCCCGCCCGGTCTGGACCCCGCTGGAGGTGCACGACCTGGTCCGGGCGGTGCTCGGCGCCGGGCTGGACCCGGCGGCCGTCGAGCTGGACCTGCCGATCCCGGTGCCGCTGCCGCGCCGGCGGGTGAGCCCGTTCCACCCCTCCGTCGTCGGGCGCCCCGATCATCCGGCGGTGACCGGGCGGCCGACCCGGCCGGCCGCGGCGGGGAGCCTGGTGGTGCTCCTGGAGGGCGGCCCGGCGCACGTGGCGGAGCGGGCGGACCGGCTGGTCGAGGTGCTCGGCGACGAGGCGGTGGTCAGCCACTCCGCGCCGGAGTGGTGGGGGCGCTACCCGTTCGCCCCGGGGGACACCGCGCTGCGGATCGAGGTGCCCATCAACGACCTGCACGCGGCGGTCTACGCGTTGCGCGACGCGGCCGGCGGGCCGGTGCCGGTCCGGGGCTCCGCCGGGGTCGGTACGGTGCGCGCCGCGCTGCCCGGGTCGCTGCCGCCGGAGCGGGTGGCCTCGATCCTGTCCGCCGTCCGTGGGGTCCTGCTGGCCCGGCAGGGTCGGTGCGTGGTGGTCGCCGCGCCTGGGCCGGTCCGCCGGGCGGTCGACCTGTGGGGCGAGCTGCCCACCCTGTCCCGCCTCCGGGTCGCCAAGGCCCACCTCGACCCCAGCCACCGCCTTGCCCCCGGCCGCCTCCCCGGCGGCCTCTGACCCCCACCCCGCCCCCGGGCGTCCGCCCCCGGCCCGCCCACCCCGCCCCGGACCATTTTGATCAAGAGGTTTGCGTCAGGATCCGCCCCCTGGCCGACGCAAACTTCTTGATCAACAGTCCGGGGCGCCAGCCTGCCGGGGCGGTGACCGAGGGGTGGGAGTCCGGTGGGTCAGAGGGCGTCGTTGCGGAGGACGAGGACGGCGATGTCGTCGCGCGGGGGTTCGACCGAGAAGCCGATCGCGGTGGCGCGCAGACGGGCCGCCACCACGTCGGCGGAGTAGCCGGCGAGCGGGGCCGCCGACTCGCGCAGCCGGTCCGTGCCGAACAGTTCCCGGCCGCGCCGCCGCTCGGTGACCCCGTCGGTGTAGAAGATCAGCGCGTCGCCCGGCCCGAGCGGGACCTCCGCCGTGGGTGTGGCGATCGAGTCGAGCAGACCGAGCGCGGTGCCGCCGGTGCCGACGAAGCCGGCCCCGCCCCCGCCCCGCAGCAGCACCGGGCGGTCGTGCCCGGCCAGGTGCAGCGAGACGTCGAGCTGCCGGTCCTCGCCCGGCCCGACCGCCGCCAGCGCGAGCGTGCAGTACCGGCCGCCACCGCGGTCGACCAGCGTCTCGTTCAGCCGGACCAGCACCTCCGGCAGCGGCTTGCCGTCGCCGACGAGCACCCGGATCACGTCCCGCACCAGGCCGGTGACCGCCGCCGCCTGCACGCCCTTGCCGGAGACGTCCCCGATGACCACCAGCCACCGGCCGTCCGGGAGGGGCACCACGTCGTAGAAGTCGCCGCCGACCTCGGCCTCGTCGCCGGTGGGCACGTACTCGGCGGCGAAGCCGATGCCCTCGACCACCGGGAGCACCGGCGGCAGCAGCGACTTCTGCAGGGTCTGGGCGACCCGGCGCCGCTCGGCGTGGATCCGGGCGTTCTCGATGGCCAGCGCCGCCCGTCGGGCCACGTCCTCCAGCACCGAGACCTCGTCCGGGTCGTGCCGGTGCCGCTGGTGGCGGCCGACGGCCAGGGTGCCGAGCCGCTGCCCGCGGGCGATCAGCGGTACGGCGAAGCCCTCCATCGGCCCGCTCAACGGCACCTGCGCCGCGCTCCGGGACGCCTCCCGCAGCCGGGCCTGGATCGAGTCCGGCCCGGTCTCCCGGAGCACCCGGTGCAGCTGCGGCAGCATCGCCTCGTCCGCGTGGCTGGCCGCGGCCAGCCGGAGCCGGCCCCACTCGTCGGTGGTGTGCACCGCGCACCACTGGCCGAGCCGGGGCACCACCAGCTGCGGGACGAGCGCCATGGTCAGCTCGACGTCGAGGGACTGGGCGAGCAGCTCGCTCGCCTCGGCGAGGAAGGTCAGCCAGGCCGACCGGCGGATGTCCGCCCGGCGCAGCCGGTCGTTCTCGAGGTGCAGCGAGAGCCGCTCGGCGGCCAGCACGGCCAGCGGCCGGGCGTACGCCGAGGGCGCGGCGTCCAGCTCCAGCTCACCGGCGTACGGGCGGTGCACGGCGAGCGGCACCCGGAGCAGGTCGTTGCCCTCCTGGGGCGGCCGGCCGTACCGGGCGAGCACCTGGCTGCCCTGTCCGTCGCCCCGGTCGAGCCGGACCACGCCGCCGGCCGCGCCCACCATCTCGGCGAGCCGCGTCAGCAGCTCGGCGGCGAACTCCGGCAGCGGATCGTCCGCGTACGGATCGGGGTTGGTCTGCATCAGCTCGCTCATCGCGGCGGCGCTCGGGGTGGTCTCCCCGGTGGCGTCCGCGCCGTCGACGGGCGGACGGCGATCGACCGCGACCGGCCGGGCGGACGGCGGCGCGTCGGGCCGGTCGAGCCGGAACCAGACCCCCTTCCCCGTGGGCAGGTACGTGGTGCCCCACCGGCTGGCGAAGTGGTCGACCAGCAGCAGGCCCCGCCCGCGCTCGGCCACGTCGGTGATCTCGGCGGCATCGTTGCGCACGCCGACCACCAGCTCCTCGACCGGGCCGGAGGCGAAGTCGGTGACCGTCACGGTCAGTCCCGTGTCGTCCGCCTCGACCTCGATGTCCAGTTCGGTGCGCGCGTGTTCGACGGCGTTGGTGGTGAGTTCGGTGGTGAGCAGCAGCGCCTCGTTGGCCAGACCGGACAGCCCGGCCTCGATGAGCACGGACCGGACCAGGGCGCGGGCGGCGGCGGGCGTACGCCGGTCGGCGGGAAGCCGGACCCGGCGGACGTGCTCGTCCGAGCCGCCGCTCGTCGCCGGCTTCTCCTCCGCTGACACCTCCGTATCCTCCACCGCCGCCACCCCGGGTGCCAAGCCGTCCCCCCGATCACGCCGGGCGGCGCCGGACCAGGCTGGATGCGCGGCGTGGCGTGCTGTACGCAGGTCGTGGCCTCGACGTCACGCGGGCAGAATGGTGGGATGGCCGCGTGTCGGCACGAGCCGGTCGGCCCCGAGCTGAGCGAGGAATGATGACCACGGCGAAACAGTCGGTAGCCGCGGACGACCACGAGGTGCTCCTCGGCGAGCTGGTGGAGGCGCTGCGGCGGGTACGCCGCGGCGACCTCCGGGTCCGGCTGCCCCGGCGGGCCGGCCTGGCCGGCGAGGTGGCCGACGCCTTCAACGACGTGGTGTCGCTCCAGGAGCGGCAGCACCTCGACCTGCGCCGGATCAGCCGGATCGTCGGCCGGGACGGCCGGCTCACCGAGCGCCTCGACGACGAGGGCCTGGACGGCTCGTGGGCGGAGGGGCAGCGGGCGGTCAACTCGCTGATCGACGACCTGGGGCGCCCCACCACGGAGATCGCCCGGGTCATCGTGGCGGTGGCTGACGGTGATCTCTCCCAGCACATGGCGCTGGAGATCGACGGTCGCCCGCTGCGCGGCGAGTACCTGCGCATCGGCCGCACGGTCAACACGATGGTCGACCAGCTCTCCTCCTTCTCCAACGAGGTGACCCGGGTGGCCCGGGAGGTGGGCACCGAGGGCAAGCTGGGCGGCCAGGCCGACGTACGCGGGGTGGCCGGCACCTGGAAGGACCTCACCGACTCGGTCAACACCATGGCGTCGAACCTGACCGACCAGGTGCGGTCGATCTCCCAGGTGGCGACCGCGGTGGCCAGGGGCGACCTGTCGCAGAAGATCACGGTCGGGGCGCGCGGTGAGGTGGCCGAGCTGGCCGACACGATGAACTCGCTCACCGACACGCTGCGGCTCTTCGCCGAGCAGGTGACCCGGGTGGCCCGCGAGGTGGGAACCGAGGGCAACCTCGGCGGCCAGGCGGAGGTGCCGAACGTCGCGGGCACCTGGAAGGACCTGACCGACAGCGTCAACTCGATGGCGTCCAACCTGACCGCGCAGGTGCGGAACATCGCCCAGGTCTCCACCGCGGTCGCCCGCGGCGACCTGTCGCAGAAGATCACGGTGGCCGCCCAGGGCGAGATCCTGGAGCTCAAGGACACCGTGAACACGATGGTGGATCAGCTGTCGTCGTTCGCGGACGAGGTGACCCGGGTGGCCCGTGAGGTGGGCATCGAGGGCAAGCTCGGTGGCCAGGCCCAGGTACGCGGGGTCTCCGGCACCTGGCGGGACCTGACCGAGAACGTGAACCAGCTCGCCGGCAACCTGACCAGCCAGGTCCGCAACATCTCGCAGGTCTCCACCGCCGTGGCGAAGGGTGACCTGAGCCAGAAGATCACGGTGGACGCGCAGGGCGAGATCCTGGAGCTGAAGAACACCGTGAACACGATGGTGGATCAGCTGTCGTCGTTCGCGGACGAGGTGACCCGGGTGGCCCGTGAGGTGGGCACCGAGGGCAAGCTGGGCGGCCAGGCGCAGGTGAAGGGCGTCTCCGGCACTTGGCGGGACCTGACCGACAACGTGAACTCGATGGCGTCGAACCTGACGTCCCAGGTGCGGAACATCGCCTCGGTCACCACCGCGGTCGCCAAGGGCGACCTGTCGCAGAAGATCACCGTGGACGCCCGGGGCGAGATCCTGGAGCTGAAGTCCACGGTCAACACGATGGTGGATCAGCTCTCGTCGTTCGCGGACGAGGTGACCCGGGTGGCCCGCGAGGTGGGTACCGAGGGCAAGCTCGGTGGCCAGGCCCAGGTACGCGGCGTCGCCGGCACCTGGCGCGACCTCACCGACAACGTGAACTCGATGGCGTCGAACCTGACGTCCCAGGTGCGGAACATCGCCCAGGTCTCGACGGCGGTGGCGAAGGGTGACCTGTCGCAGAAGATCACGGTGGACGCGCAGGGCGAGATCCTGGAGCTGAAGAACACCGTGAACACGATGGTGGATCAGCTGTCGTCGTTCGCGGACGAGGTGACCCGGGTGGCCCGCGAGGTCGGTACCGAGGGCAAGCTCGGCGGCCAGGCGCAGGTGAAGGGCGTCTCCGGCACCTGGCGCGACCTGACCGACAACGTGAACTCGATGGCCTCGAACCTGACCGGTCAGGTGCGGAACATCGCCTCGGTGACCACCGCCGTCGCCAAGGGCGACCTGGGCCAGAAGATCACCGTGGACGCGCAGGGCGAGATCCTGGAGCTGAAGAACACCGTCAACACGATGGTGGATCAGCTGTCGTCGTTCGCGGACGAGGTGACCCGGGTGGCCCGCGAGGTCGGCACCGAGGGCAAGCTCGGCGGCCAGGCGCAGGTGAAGGGCGTCTCCGGCACCTGGCGCGACCTCACCGAGAACGTCAACCAGCTCGCCTCGACCCTCACCACCCAGCTGCGGGCCATCGCGCAGGTCTCCACCTCGGTGACCCGGGGCGACCTGACCCAGCGGATCGCGGTCAAGGCGCAGGGCGAGGTCGCCGAGCTGAAGGACAACATCAACCAGATGATCGTCACCCTCCGGGAGACGACCAAGAAGAACGCCGAGCAGGGCTGGCTGGACTCCAACCTGGCCCGGATCGGCGGCCTGCTCCAGGGGCAGCGGGACCTCGGCGAGGTCTGCCGCATGATCATGATGGAGGTGACCCCGCTGGTCGACGCGCAGCTCGGCGCGTTCTTCCTGGTGGACAGCTCCGAGGGGAGCATGCGGCTGCGGCTCACCGCCTCCTACGGGTACGTGGCGCGCGGCCACGACGTCACGTTCGGGCCGGGCGAGGGCTTGGTCGGGCAGGCCGCGCTCTCCCGGCGAACGATCCGGGTCAACGCCCAACCCGACGGTCGCCTGGTGCTGCGCTCCGGGCTGGCCGAGACGCCCCCCGCCGATCTGGTGGTGCTGCCCGTGCTCTTCGAGGGCGAACTGCTCGGGGTGATCGAGTTCGCCGGCGTGACCACCTTCTCCGAGCTGCACCTGTCGTTCCTGGAGCGGCTGGTCACCACCATCGGCATCGCGGTCAACACGATCCAGGCCAACCGGCGTACGGAGGAGCTGCTGGCCCAGTCGCAGCGGCTGGCGCACGAGCTCCAGGAGCAGTCGGCGGAGCTCCAGCGCACCAACGCCGAGTTGGAGGACAAGGCCCGGCTGCTGTCGGAGCAGAAGACGAACATCGAGACGCAGAACCGGGAGATCGAACTGGCCCGGCTCGGCCTGGAGGAGAAGGCGCAGCAGCTCACCCGGGCGTCGGCGTACAAGTCGGAGTTCCTGGCGAACATGAGCCACGAGCTGCGTACGCCGCTGAACTCGTTGCTGCTGCTGGCCCGGTTGCTGGCCGAAAACCCGGAGCAGAACCTGACCCCGAAGCAGATCGAGTTCGCTCGCACGATCCACAGCGCCGGCTCCGACCTGCTCTCGCTGATCGACGACATCCTCGACCTGTCCAAGATCGAGGCGGGCCGGATGGACGTGGAGCCGACCGAGATCCGCTTCTCCGAGATTCGCGGCTACGTCGAGCAGGCGTTCGCTCCGCAGGCCGAGGAGAAGGGCCTCGACTTCCAGGTGCGGGTCAGCAAGGACCTGCCGCCGGCGCTGGTCACCGACGCCCAGCGGTTGCAGCAGATCCTGCGCAACCTGCTCTCCAACGCGGTCAAGTTCACCGACAGCGGCGCGGTGACGCTGCGGATCGCCCCGGCCGCCGAGAACGCGGTCTTCGACGTGCCGGCGCTGACCAACGCCCGGCAGGTGATCGCGTTCACCGTGATCGACACCGGCATCGGCATCTCGGACGACAAGCTCTCGCTGATCTTCGAGGCGTTCCAGCAGGCCGACGGCACCACCAGCCGGCGGTACGGCGGCACCGGGCTGGGCCTGTCGATCAGCCGGGACCTGGCCCGCCTGCTGGGCGGCACGATCACCGTGTCGTCGGCGCCCGGGCAGGGGTCGACCTTCACGCTCTTCGTACCGGACGTGCTGGCGCCGGACGCGGTGGTCGCGCCGGCGCCGCCCTCGCCGCAGCGCGCGGGCCTGCCGTCGTCCCTGCTCATGCCGATGGAGCTGCCCCAGCCGGCGGAGACCCCGGCGACCCGGCGGCTGGAGGGCGTGACCGTCCTGATCGTCGACGACGACGTCCGGAACGTCTTCGCGCTGACCTCCGCGTTGGAACTTCATGGGATGACCGTGTTGTACTCGGACAACGGGGCGGATGGTGTCCGCCAACTGGCCGAGCATCCGGAGGTGGACATCGTGCTGATGGACGCGATGATGCCGGACCAGGACGGGTACGAGACGACCCGGCAGATTCGCCGCAACCACCGCTTCGTGGACCTGCCGATCGTCTTCCTGACCGCGAAGGCGATGCCCGGTGACCGGGAGTCGGCGATCGCGGCCGGAGGCAGCGACTACATCACCAAGCCGGTGGACCTGGACGAGTTGATCGAGATGATGGCGTCCTGGATCGGCCGGAGCCGAGGCGAGGAGACTTCGTGACCCAGAGGGCCAAGGCGCTGCTGGTGGATGACCGGCGGGAGAACCTGATGGCCCTGGAGGCCATCCTCCAGGGGCTTCCGGTGCAGTCGGTCGCCGTGGAGAGCGGCGAGGCGGCGCTGAAGCAGCTCCTGGTCGACGACTTCGCGGTCATTCTGCTGGACGCGCAGATGCCGGACATGGACGGTTTCGAGACCGCCACGCACATCAAGCGGCGGGAGCGGACCCGGCACGTACCGATCATCTTCCTCACCGCGGCGGACAAGGACGCCCAGCTCGCCCTGCGCGGCTACGCGGTCGGCGCGGTCGACTACCTGACCAAGCCGTTCGACCCGTGGGTGCTGCGGGCCAAGGTGTCGGTCTTCGTGGAGCTGTGGGTGAAGACCCGACAGCTCGCCGCCCAGTCCGACCTGGTGCGGGAGCGGGACGCGCAGTGGCGGGTGCTCACCGACGCGGTGGACGAGGCGACTACCCTGCTGCGCGCGGACGAGGGTCCGGAGGCCCGGGACCGCGCGGTGGACATCCTGGAGCAGGCCCGCTGGGGTAACACGCCCTGACCGTCAGGCGTCGGCCGGCCGGCCGTGCCCGGTCGCGGCCCGTCGGGCCCGCCACCGTTCGCCGAGGGCGTCGATCTCCTCCTGTACGAAGAGGAAGAAGTCCCGCATCTCGGCCACCCGCTCGCCGGCCGGGGTCGCCCGGCCGAGCAGCGCGTCGACCCCGCCGTTGGCGATGTCGATGAAGTTCTTGTAGAGGCCGGTCTTGGTGATGGTGGCCTCGTACCAGGGGTTGTCCGGCAGCCGGTAGCGGTCCCGCCGGGAGCCCTTGACCGGCTCCCGGACCAGCATGGCGAACTGGGTCAGGTAGCGGACCGCGCCGGAGACCGCCGCGGCGCTGACCCCCAGCCGCTCGCCGATCTCGGCGGCGGTGAGCGGCTCGTCCGCGCTCATCACGGTGAACAGCACCCGGCCGGCCATCCGGGGGAAGCCGACGTCGGCGAACGCCATCGCCATCCGTTCGACGAAGAGGTGGACCTCTTCCTCGTCCGGGCGGGGCGGCTCGGTCATCGGCGTCGTCTCGCTCATCACACCTGATCGTCTCTCAGATCTCACTGTCTTCACAAGTTTGTGAAACAAGCGTAGCTTCCGAAGTATGGAAACTCCCATTGAGGTGTCCGGCCTGGTCAAGACGTTCGGCCGGACCCGAGCGCTCGACGGACTCGACCTGACCGTGCGCGCCGGTGAGGTGCACGGGTTCCTCGGCCCGAACGGCTCGGGCAAGTCCACCACCATCCGAGTGCTGCTCGGCCTGCTGCGGGCGGACGCGGGGGCCGTCCGGCTGCTCGGCGGCGATCCCTGGCGGGACGCCGTCGCCCTGCACCGCCGGCTGGCGTACGTCCCCGGCGACGTCACCCTCTGGCCCACGCTGAGCGGCGGCGAGGTGATCGACCTCCTCGGCCGGATGCGTGGCGGGCTCGACCCGAAGCGCCGCGCCGAGCTGCTGGAATCCTTCGAACTGGATCCGCGCAAGAAGGGCCGGGCCTACTCGAAGGGCAACCGGCAGAAGGTCGGCCTGGTCGCCGCGCTCGCCTCCGACGTGGAGCTGCTGATCCTCGACGAGCCGACCTCCGGGCTCGACCCGCTGATGGAGGAGGTCTTCCAGCACTGGGTGCACCGGGCCAAGCAGGACGGCCGCACGGTGCTGCTCTCCAGCCACATCCTGGCCGAGGTGGAGGCGCTCTGCGACCGGGTGACGATCATCCGCAACGGCCGGGCCGTGGAGTCCGGCACCCTCGGCGAGCTGCGCCACCTGCACCGCACCTCGATCGACGCCGAGCTGGCCGCCCCGCTGGACGGGCTGGCCGACCTGCCGGGCGTGCACGACCTGCGGGTGGACGGGAACCGGGTGCGCTTCGACGTGGACGCCGCCGCGCTGGACACCGCCCTGCGCCGCCTCACCGAGCTGGGCGTACGCAGCCTGGTCAGCAAGCCGCCAACGCTGGAGGAGCTGTTCCTGCGGCACTACGAGACCAGCCCGGCCGAGGTGGCCGCATGAGCACGCTGACCGGCACGCGCCACCTGGTCCGGCTGATCCTGCGCCGGGACCGCTTCCTGCTCCCGCTCTGGGTGCTGGTCCTGGCCGTCCTGCCGATGACCTACGCGACCAGCTTCTTCGACCTCTTCCCGACCGAGGCCCAGCGGGCCGCGTACGCGGCCGGCACGGCCCGTAACCCGTCGATCATCGCGCTGCTCGGACCGGTGTACGGCGACAGCGTGGGCGCGCTGACCGCCCAGCGCGGCGGCTTCCTGCTGGTGATCATCGGGTTGGCCAGCCTGCTCACCGTCATCCGCCACACCCGCACCGAGGAGGAGGCCGGCCGGCGGGAACTGCTCGGCGCCACCGTGCTCGGCCGGTACGCCGGGCTGACCGCCGCGCTGCTCGTCACGTACGCGGCCGACCTGCTGCTCGGCCTGCTCACCGCCGCCGGGCTGGCGAGCACCGGGCTGCCCGCCGCCGGCTCGTACGCGTACGGCCTCGCCGCCGCGCTGACCGGCATCGTGTTCGCCACCGTGGGCGGGCTGGCCGCCCAGCTCACCGAGACGGCGGGCGGCGCCCGGGGGATCGGCATCGCGGTGCTCGCCGCCGCCTTCGCGCTCCGGCTGGTCGGGGACACCGCCAGCAACGACTGGCCGAGCTGGCTCTCCCCGCTGGGCTGGGCCGCGCGGGTCCGCCCGTACGCGGGGGAGCGCTGGTGGGTGCTGGCGCTGCCGCTGGTGGTGTCGGCGCTGGTGGCGGCGGTCGCGTACCCGCTGTCGGTGCGGCGCGACCTGGGCGCCGGGCTGCTGCCGCCCCGGCTCGGACCGGCCACCGCCGGCTCGGCCCTCGCCGGGCCGTTCGGGCTGGCCTGGCGGCTGCACCGGGGGCAGATCCTCTGGTGGTCGGTCGGCTTCGGCGTGCTCGGGCTGATCCTCGGTGGGGCCGCGAAGGCCGCCGGGCGCTCGGTCGAGGGGAACCCGCAGCTGGAGGAGATCATGGCCCGGATCGGCGGGGCCACCGGGCTGGCCGACGCGTACCTCGGGGCGACCTTGAGCCTGGCCGGCCTGGCGGCGGCCGGGTACGGCGTGCAGGCCGCGCTGCGGATGCGGGCGGAGGAGGCCGCCGGGCGGGCCGAGCCGCTGCTCGCCACCGAGACGCACCGCTCCACCTGGCTGCTCTCGCACGTGGTGTTCGCGCTGCTCGGGCCGGTGGTGGTGCTCGCCGTGACCGGTCTGGCCACCGGCCTGACGTACGGCCTGAGCGTGCACGACGTGCCGGGCGAGCTGCCCCGGATGCTCGGCGCCGCGCTGGCCCAGGTGCCGGCGGCCTGGGTGCTGGCCGGGTTCGCGGTGCTGCTCTACGGGCTGCTGCCCCGGCTCGCGTCGGTGGCCTGGGGAGTGCTCGCGGTCTGCGTGCTGCTCGGTCAGCTCGGCGCGGTGCTCAAGCTGAGCCAGTGGCTGCTGGACCTCTCCCCGTTCACCCACACCCCGCAGACCCTCGGCGCCACCTGGAGCCCCACCCCCCTCTGGACCCTCACCGCGCTGGCCCTCGCCCTCTCGGCGATCGGCCTGACCACCTTCCACCGCCGCGACGTCCCCACCACCTGACCCGAGGCGCGCGAGGCGAGGGTGGGGGTGGGGGTGGGGTCAGGCGGCTTCGTTGCGGATCATCAGGGCGCTGCGGAGGCCGGTGATGTCCAGGACGCGCAGCAGGAAGTCGCCGACGTTGCTCAGCACCAGCAGGCTCTGGGCGTGGCTGGCCTTGCGGCTGAGCACCACCAGGGTGCCGAGGCCCTGGGAGTCGCAGAAGGTCACCCCGGCCAGGTCGAGCACGATGCGCGGCGGGGGATCGGCCAGCACCTCATTGACGACTGTCGACAGCTGGGCGGCCGTGAGCATGTCAATCTCACCGGCAAGGCGAAGCACTGCTTCGTCGCCCGTCCGGTGTACCGTGATGGACAGTTCGGCACGATCCACCGCGTCAGCCTATCGCGATCTCGACCACCGGGCCTGTCGAGCCGGGGGCCGCCCGACGATCATGCGGCGGTCACGCGGGGCGTGAGCCGGGTAACCCGCGCTGCGGGGTGGCTGCCGACCAGCCGCCCGGCGCTGACACAATGGCGGCATCGTGACCGATACCTTTTCCGCCGGATCCGGCCGCTACCCGGCCGAAGCGCCGGCCTCCGAGGCCCTGTTCGACCGCGCCAAGGCCATCGTGCCGGGCGGGGTGAACTCCCCCGTGCGCGCGTTCCGTGCCGTCGGCGGCACCCCGCGCTTCATGGTCCGGGGGGAGGGTCCCTGGCTCTTCGACGCGGACGGCCGCCGCTACGTCGACCTGGTCTGCTCCTGGGGTCCGCTGATCCTCGGGCACGCCCACCCGGAGGTGATCGACGCGCTGCGCGCCGCCGCCGCGCTCGGCACCAGCTTCGGCACCCCGACGCCGGGTGAGGTCGACCTGGCGGCGGAGATCGTCGCGCGTACCCCGGTCGAGCAGGTGCGGCTGGTCAACTCGGGCACCGAGGCGACCATGTCGGCGATCCGGCTGGCCCGGGGCTTCACCGGCCGCGCCAAGATCGTGAAGTTCGCCGGCTGCTACCACGGCCACTCCGACGCGCTGCTCGCCGCCGCCGGCTCCGGGGTGGCCACCTTCGGCCTGCCCGACTCGCCCGGCGTGACCGGGGCGGCCGCCGGCGACACCATCGTGCTGCCGTACAACGACCTCCGCGCCGTGGAGGAGGTCTTCGCCGCCGAGGGCCCGCACATCGCGGCGATCATCACCGAGGCGGCCGCCGGCAACATGGGCGTTGTCGCCCCTCGGGACGGCTTCAACCAGCAGCTCGCGCGGATCGCCCACGCGCACGGCGCGCTGCTCATCGTCGACGAGGTGATGACCGGGTTCCGGGTCTCCCGGGCCGGCTGGCACGGCCTCGACGCCTCCGACGCCGACCTGTGGACGTACGGGAAGGTCATGGGTGGCGGCCTGCCCGCCGCGGCGTTCGGCGGCCGGGCGGAGATCATGGCGAAGCTGGCCCCGGCCGGCCCCGTCTACCAGGCCGGCACCCTCTCCGGTAACCCGCTCGCCTGCGCCGCCGGCCTGGCCACGCTGCGGTTGGCCGACGACGCCCTCTACCGCAAGCTCGACGAGACGGCCGCCGTGGTGGGCAAGCTCGCCGCCGACGCGCTGGCCGCCGCCGGGGTGCCGCACCGGCTGTCGTACGCGGGCAACATGTTCTCGATCTTCTTCACCGACGCCGACGTGGTCGACTACGACAGCGCCCGCACCCAACAGGTGCCGGCGTTCAAGGCGTTCTTCCACGCGATGCTCGCCGCCGGCGTCTACCTGCCGCCGAGCGCGTTCGAGTCGTGGTTCGTCTCGGCGGCGATCGACGACGCCGCTCTGGAGCAGATCGCCGCCGCCCTGCCCGGCGCGGCGACGGCGGCGGCAGCGGCGGGACACGGGGGGTAGGAGTCGTGAGCGAGACAGTGGTGCACGTGCTGCGGCACGGCGAGGTGTACAACCCGGACGGCATCCTCTACGGCCGGCTGCCCGGTTTCCGCCTCTCCGAGCTGGGCGTCCAGATGGCCAAGGCCGCCGCCCAGGCGCTCGCCGAGCGGACCGTGGTGCACGTGGTGGCCAGCCCGCTGGAGCGCGCCCAGCAGACCGCCGAGCCGATCGCCGCCCAGTTCGGGCTTCCGGTCGGGGTGGACGAGCGGCTGATCGAGAGCGCGAACTGGTTCGAGGGCAAGAAGGTCTCGCCGGGCGACGGCTCGTTCCGCGACCCGCGCAACTGGTGGGTGCTGCGCGACCCGGTCACCCCGTCCTGGGGTGAGGCGTACCAGGTGATCGCCGAGCGGATGTTCGCCGCGCTGCACGCCGCCCGGGTGGCCGCCGAGGGACGTGAGGCCGTGCTCGTCTCCCACCAGCTCCCGATCTGGACCCTGCGCCGGTACGTCGAGCGCAAGCGCCTCTGGCACGACCCGCGGAGGCGGCAGTGCGGCCTGGCCAGCCTCACCTCGTTCCACTTCGACGGCGCCAAGATCGTCGGCATCGGGTACTCCGAGCCGGCCGCCCACCTGATCGCGATCTCGCCGACCGCCCGGACGGCCAAGGGGGCCTGATGCTCACCCGGAGGCTCGTCGCCGTCCTGCTCACCGCCGTCACCGCCGGGACGGCGCTGGTCGGCTGCTCCTCCGGGAGTCAGGAGAGCCGCTGCGCCAGCGACGGCCTCACCGTCACCTGCGCCCCCGACCAGCGGTCGAAGACCCCGAAGGTGGCCGGTGAGCTGCTCACCGGTGGCAGCTACGACATCTCGCGTGACCGGGGTCAGGTTGTCGTGGTCAACTTCTGGGGCTCCTGGTGCGCCCCCTGCCGGTCCGAGGCGGACGACCTGGAGGCCACCTACCAGGCCACCAAGGGTTCCGGGGTGACCTTCCTCGGCATCAACGTGCAGGACAGCAAGGACAAGGCGACCGCCTTCGAGGAGGGTCGGGTCACCTATCCGAGCCTCTTCGACCCGGCCAGCCGACAGGCGCTCAACTTCGACATTCCCCCGAACTCCACCCCGGCCACCGTCGTGCTCGACCGGGACGGCCGGATCGCGGTGGTGATCCGCCGGGCCGTCACCCAGGAGGAGCTGCGGCCCATCGTCGAGAAGGTCGCGGCCGAGCAGCCCGCGCCCAACGGTTCGCGCTGATGGGCGAGACGTTCCGCCAGCTCGCCGAGTCCGGTCCGCTGCTGCTCGCCGTCGGCGCGGCGGCGCTCGCCGGGCTGGTCAGCTTCCTCTCCCCGTGCGTGCTGCCGCTGATGCCCGGCTACCTGTCGTACGTCACCGGACTGGCCGGCGCCGACCTCGAGGGCCGGTCCCGGACGCCGGCGCCGCCCGCCGCGGACCCCCCGCCCGACGGCGGTGGCGTGGCCGTCGCGGCACCTCCGGCGACCCGACCGGCGGCCGCGGTGAAGGGGCGGGTGCTGGCCGGCACGATGCTGTTCATCGCCGGCTTCACCGTGGTGTTCACCGCCACCGCGATCCTCTTCTCCGGCGTCGGCAAGCTCTTCTTCCAGCACGAACGCACGCTGGAGATCGTCATCGGCGTGCTGGTGGTGCTGCTCGGGCTCGGCTACGTCGGGGTGGTCCCGGGGCTGCAGCGTGAGTTCCGGATCCGGCGGCTGCCCGCGGCCGGCCTGCTCGGCGCCCCCGTGCTGGGCGCGGTCTTCGCGCTCAGCTGGATGCCGTGCACCGGTCCGACGCTCGGCGCGGTGCTCGGCATGGCCACCGTCGACGGGCGGACCGACCGCGCGGTGCTGCTCGCCGTGGCGTACTGCCTCGGGCTGGGGGTACCGTTCGTCGTCTTCGGGCTGGGCTTCCACCGCCTGCTCGGGGTCTTCCGCGCCGTCCGGCGCAACAGCCGCTGGGTCACCCGGATCGGCGGCGCGCTGCTGATCCTGATCGGCCTGGCGCTGGTCACCGGCGGCTGGCAGAACTTCGTGATCTGGTTGCAGACGCACGTGGGCGTGGGCGAGGTGAGCATCTGATGACGACCGTGGACGACCGGCCGGCCAGCCCGCCGGCCGAGGCGCCCCGGCGACGGGTCAACCCGGTGCTGGCCCTGCTGCGCAACTCGTGGCGGCAGCTCACCAGCATGCGTACCGCGCTGATCCTGCTCTTCCTGCTCGCGGTCGCCGCCATTCCCGGTTCGGTGCTGCCGCAGCGCGGGGTCAACCCGGAGAAGGTCAACCAGTGGTTCGTCGACCACCCCGACCTCGCGCCCCGGCTCGACCAGCTCGGCATGTTCGAGGTCTTCGGCTCGGTCTGGTTCTCCGCGATCTACCTGCTGCTCTTCACCTCGCTGGTCGGCTGCATCCTGCCCCGCGCCCGCGACCACGTCCGGGCGCTGCGGATGCGGCCGCCGGCCGCGCCGAAGCGGCTCGACCGGCTGCCGCAGCACGCGGTGCTGGAGGCGCCCGCCGCCGCCGACGCCGCGGCGATCGCGGCGGTGCTGCGCCGCCGCCGCTGGCGGGTCCAGGTGCGCGGCAACGAGGTCTCCGCCGAGAAGGGCTACCTCAAGGAGACCGGCAACCTGCTCTTCCACGTCTCGCTGGTCGCCGTCCTGCTCGGGGTCGCGGTCGGCTCCTGGTACGGCTGGCACGGCAACCGGATCCTGGTGTCGGGCGACGAGAACGCCTTCTGCAACACCCGCCAGCAGTACGCCGAGGCGACCCTGGGCCCGCGGGTGGACAGCGCCGACCTGCCGCCGTTCTGCCTCACCCTCGACACGTTCGACGCGAAGTATCTGCCGTCCGGGCAGGCGTCGCACTACTGGGCCACGGTGACCGTGGACCAGCCGGACGGGGCGAAGCGCACCGCCGGCTTCTCGGTCAACTCGCCGTTGCGGCTCAACTCGGCCAACGTCTACCTGCTCGGCAACGGGTACGCGCCGATTCTGAAGTACACCGACCGGTACGGCCGTAGCCAGACCAGCACCGCGCCCTTCCTGCGGACCGGCGACCCGAACGCGACGGAAGAGGGGGTCGCCGCGTTCCCGGACGCGAACGTCGACCCGAAGACCGGCAAGCGCGCCCCCGACCAGCAGGTCGCCTTCGACGGGCTCTACCTGCCGACCGCCCCGGACAGCCCGCCGTTCGTGTCGTCCCAGTTCCCCGAGGAGCGCAACCCGGCGGTGGTGCTGGTCGCGTACCGGGGCAACCTCGGCCTGGACGCTGGCATCCCCGGCTCGATCTACAAGCTCGACCAGCGGCAGGTCGACAACGGCAAGCTGAAGCAGATCGGCGACAAGAAGCTGCGCCTCGGCGAGAAGTGGACCCTCGACGACGGCAGCACGCTGGAGTTCGTCGGCACCAAGCCGTACATCACCATCGCCGTCCGGTACGCCCCCGGGCAGACGCTGATGCTCGCCGCCTGCGTGACGCTGCTGGTCGGCCTGATGGGCTCGCTCTTCGCCCGGCGGCGCCGGGTCTGGTTCCGGGTTTCGCCCCCCGACGCCGGATCTCCGACGAGCGGTAGTAGCTTGGTGGAGGCCGGTGGGCTGCCGCGCACCGAGCATCCGGGGTTCGCCGACGAGTTCGCGCAGCTCGTCGCCGCGGTGAGCGACGACGGGCGGGACGACCGGCGGGCGCGAGAAGGAGACGAGTGATGTCCGCACTCTCCGACCAGCTGGTCACGTACGCGATCCTGGCGTACCTGGTCGCCATGATCAGCCACGCCGTCGAGTACGCGCTCGGCAACGCCCGCGCGGTGTCGGCGAAGGCCGCCGCCCCGGCCCGGGAACTGGTCGGCGCGGGCGTCGGCGGTGCCGGCGGGACCGTCGAGGAGCCGCCCGCCGTTCCGGCCGCGTCCCGGCCCGGCCGCTCGGGTGCCCGGGCCGCGCTGGCCGGGCGGATCGCCGCCTGGGTCACCGTGCTCGCCGCCGCGCTGCACCTCGCCGCGGTGGTCACGCGGGGCATCGCCGCCGAGCGGATGCCCTGGGGCAACATGTACGAGTTCGTGCTGACGGTGACCTTCATCGGGGTCGCCGCCTGGCTCGTGGTGCTCTGGAAGCAGCCGCAGCTGCGCCGGCTGGGGCTGTTCCTGACCCTGGTCATGGTGCTGCTGCTGGCGTTCGCCGAGCTGAAGCTCTATGTGCAGGTCACGCCGCTGATGCCGGCGCTGCAGTCGTACTGGTTCATCATCCACGTGTCGACGATCATCTTCGCCTCCGGCATCTTCCTGCTGGGCGTGGTGCCGGCGGCGTCGTACCTGATGCGGTCCGGCTGGGAGCAGGGGAAGCGGAGCTTCCCGTACACCCTGGCCCGCCGGCTGCCGGCGGCGGCCGGCCTGGAGCGGCTGACCTTCGCGCTGCACGCCTTCGCCTTCCCGATCTTCACCTTCGCGGTGATCGCCGGGGCGATCTGGGCCGAGGCCGCCTGGGGCCGGGCCTGGGGCTGGGACCCGAAGGAGACCTGGGCCTTCATCTCCTGGGTGGTCTACGCCGGCTACCTGCACGCCCGGGCCACCCCGAGCATCAAGCGCAACGTGGCCACCTGGATCTCCATCCTGGGCTTCCTGACCATGCTGATGAACCTCTTCGGGGTCAACTTCTTCTTCACCGGCCTGCACTCGTACGCCGGCGTCAACTGACCCGCACCCGGCGGTCGCGCCCGTTCAGTGGGCCGGCCGCCGGCTGCTCAGCACCCCGTCGACCCGCAGGGTGATCTGGTACGCCACCTCGGGCAGGTCGGCCAGGTCGAGCCGGTCGGCCCGCAGCGCGAACTGGGCGTGCAGCTCCCGGGCCACGGCGTCCCGGATCTCCGCCTGGAGCGGGGTCAGGCCGTCCGGATCGCCGACCACGTACGCGTCGTCCATCCGCCCATCGTGGCGCGCCAGCGCGATGCTGTCAGTGACGCAAAATGTAGGACTACACTTCTAAAAAATGTAGTTCTACGAATTGTGGTGACCGCGTGGCGCTGCCGGTGAAGCCCGTCGAGATCTTCGATCGGGACGTGGAGTGGGGCGAACTCACGCGGTTCGTCGCCGATGAGCGGCCAGGTGCCACTCTCGGTGTGGTCAGTGGGCGCCGCCGTCAGGGCAAGACGCTGTTGCTCTACGAGCTGGCCCGGGCCGACAAGGGCTTCTACTTCGGCGCGACCGAGGCGACGGCGACCGAGTCGCTCCGCCGGCTGGGAGAGGCGCTGGGTGCGTACACGGGAGCACCCGGTCCGGTCCAGTTGGCCGACTGGGGCACCGCCGTTGACGCCCTGCTCGCTCTCGGGCGCGAGCGTCCGGTGACCGTCGTACTGGACGAGTTTCCGTACCTGGTGCGTGCCGCCCGTGATCTTCCCTCGATCATCCAGCACGCGTTCACCCCCGGTCGGCCCCAGCGAACCGAGTCGCGGACGCGCCTGCTCCTCTGCGGGTCGGCGCTCTCGTTCATGGGCGGCCTGCTCGCCGGATCGGCGCCGCTTCGCGGTCGAGCCGGGCTGGAGTTGCCGGTGCAGCCGTTGGACTACCGCGCTGCCGCGGCCTTCTGGGAGATCGCGGATCCTCGGCTGGCGGTCCAGGTCTTCGCCATCGTGGGCGGCACGCCCGCCTATCGACGCGAGTACGTCCAGGACGACGCGCCGGCGGGCCTGGCGGACTTCGACGACTGGGTGGTCCGGGCGGTGCTCAATCCTGCCCGGCCCCTGTTCCGTGAGGCGCGTTATCTGCTTGCCGAGGACCCGGACCTCCGTGACGCGGCGCTGTACCACTCGGTGCTCGCGGCCGTCGCCGAGGGAAACGCCAGCCGGGGTGGCATCGCGGGCTACATCGGGCGGAAGGCCAACGACCTTCAGCATCCGCTGACGGTGCTGGAGGATGCCGGTCTGCTGGTCCGCGAGGCCGATCCGTTCCGCAGCGGCCGCAGCAGCTACCGGATCACCGAACCGTTGATCACGTTCTATCAGGCCATCATGCGTCCGGCCTGGACGGCGTTGGAGCAGCGTCGGGGTACGGACGTTTGGTGCAGGTCGCAGCGCCGGTACGCCAGCGCGGTCCTCGGCCCCCGCTTCGAGGAGATCGTGCGCCAGTGGTCCCTGCGCTTCGCCGATCCCGATCTCCTGGGTGGGCTCGTGGCGGAGGCGAGCGCCGCCACGGTGACCGATCCTGGCAGCCGGACGAGTCACGAGCTCGACCTGGTCGCCCTGGGTGAGCCGCCGCTGGGCGACGGTCCGCGCCCGTTGCTGGCGATCGGTGAGGTCAAGTGGGGTCGGCGGTTGGGCCCCGCCGACCTGGAACGGTTGGAGCGGATCAGGACGCTCCTCGTCGCGCGCCCGGGATTCGACACCACGGCCACCCGGTTGGTGCTGGCGAGTGGCCAGGGTTTCGTCGCCGAGCTCGTCCGATCGGCGTCCGCGCGGCAGGACGTCGTCCTGCTGGACTCCGCCCGCCTCTACCACGACTGAGGTCCCCGCTCAGCCGCCGAGCCAGCCCGGTACGTCGAGGCGGAAGACGTCGGCCGGAACCATCCGGCGCAGGTCGTCCTCGATGGCCGCGACCCGGTCGGCGCCGAGGGTGGCCGCCCAGCGGTCCCGGAGCTGGTCGAAGACGACCGCGGAGCGGCGCAGCCCGTCGAAGCCCTTCGCCGTCATCCGGACCAGCTTCCGGCGGGCGTCGGCGGGGTCGTCGACGCGTTCCAGGTAGCCGAGCGCGACCAGCCGGTCGACGGTCTTGCCGGCGGCCTGCTTGGAGACGCCGAGGCGCTGGCCCAGGTCGGACGCGGTGGTGCCGGCCGGGCCGACGGCCTGGAGGACGAAGCCGTGGGCCGGGCGCAGCTCGGGGTGGCCCTGCCGGGCGAGTTCGGCGTGCAGGTCGTCGATGAGGGTCCGGAAGCCGGCGAGCAGCAGCAGCGGCAGCGCGAAGCCGGGACGGTCAGGCGTTGCCATGTTCGACAACCTCGTTTACTATTTCGTCAACCACGTTGACTATATTACGTGAGGGGTTCCGTCGTGTCCCGACCGGTCTTCACCGTCCACACCGCCGACACCGCATCTGCCGCCGGCCGTCAGATCATGGCCGCCGTCCAGCGCAAGCAGGGCCATGTCCCCACCGCCGTCGCCCTGCTGGCCGAGTCGCCGGAGCTGCTCAAGGGCTTCCTCGGCGCCACCGCCGTCTTCGATTCCACCGACCTCGACCCGGTCGCCCGCGAGGTGGTGGTGCTCACCGTCGCCACCCGCAACGAGTGCCACCTCTGCGTGGCCATGCACACCGCCACCCTGACGGGGCTCGGCGGGACGCCCGAGCTGATTGCGGCGCTGCGCGCCGGCACCGCGCTGCCCGAGCCGCGCCTGGAGGCGCTGCGCCGGTTCACCCTGGCCGTCCTCGACCACCGGGGCGCCGTCCCCGACGACGAGCTGAACGCCTTCCTCGCCGCCGGCTGGCGCCCCCGGCACGCGCTGGACGTGGTGCTCGGCGTCGGGACGTACACCATCTCGACCTTCGCCAACCGGCTCGTCGACGCCCCGCTCGACCCGGCGCTCGCCGCCCACGCCTGGGCACCCGCCGGGTGAGCGGTCAGTCGGACAGGAAACGCCGCAGCAGGGCGAGCAGTTCGTCCGGGCGCTCCTCGAAGAGCCAGTGCCCGCAATCCTCGACCACCTCGCCGGTGACCGTGTCGGCGTACCGGCGGACCTGGTCGGCGACCTGCGGGCCGAGGCTGGCCCGGGCGCCCACGGCGAGCACCGGCATGGGCAGCGGGGTCGACCGGTACGTCGCGTTGTCCGCGATGTCCTGGCCGAACGCCCGGAAGTATCCGAAGCTGGCCCGCAGGTGCGCCTCGTCGCGCAGGTGCCGGGCGTACTCCTCGATGTCGTCCGGGCCGAGGCTGCCCTTGTTGACCATGATCGAGTCGCTGAAGCGGTCGACCCAGATCGCCTCCCGGCCGGCGACGAGCTGTTCCGGCAGGCCGTTCGGGACGGTGAAGAAGCCGAAGTTCCACACCGCCGGGCCGGCGGCGGTCAGCGCCGGGAACGTGTAGATGCTCTCGTCGGGGATCGGGGCCTCGGTGAGCACCAGCCGCGCGACCCGGTCGGGATGGGCGGCGGCGTACGCGTACGCGACCATCGTGCCGACGTCGTGTCCCACCAGGCGCACGCCGTCGGCCAGCCCCAGCCCGGTCAGCAGGCGGTGCACGTCGGCGGCCACGGTCTTCTTGTCGTACCCGTCCGGTGGGGCGTCGCTGTCCCCGAAACCCCGCAGGTCGGGTGCGACCACCTCGTACGACGTGGCCAGCTCCGGCAGCAGGTGACGCCACATGTACCAGCACTGCGGGTAACCGTGCAGCAGCACCAGCGGCGGGCCGCTGCCGCCCCGGACGACGTTCATCGTGATGTCGCCCACCCGCGTCCGCTGCTCGGTGAAACCCGTCGGCACCCGTCCGTCGGCCATCGCCGCCTCCCGTCTCGCCGGGCGGCTCGACTACCCGGCGGGCGGGCGCCCATGCCGGTCCGGCCGGCAGCATCACAGGACCCGGCGTGGGCGGGGCGGCAGGCGGTGCGGGAGACTGGCTGGCATGGCGGCTCGTGGCTTCCCGTACACCGATCTCAAGGACTTCCTCGCGGCGCTGGAGCGCGCAGGGGAGCTGCGGCGGGTGAGCGTCCCGGTCGACCCCACGCTGGAGATCAGCGAGGTGGTCACCCGGACCGTCCGGGCCGGCGGCCCGGCGCTGCTCTTCGAGCGGCCGACCCGGGGCGAGCTGCCGGTGGCGATCAACCTGTTCGGCACCGAGAAGCGGATGGCGATGGCGCTCGGCGTCGAATCGCTGGACGAGATCGGCGAGCGGATCGGCGGGCTGATCAAGCCGGAGCTGCCGGTCGGCTGGTCCGGCATCCGCGAGGGCCTGGGCAAGGTCATGCAGCTCAAGTCGGTGCCGCCGCGCAAGGTGAAGACCGCCCCCTGCCAGCAGGTGGTCTACTCCGGCGACGACGTCGACCTCAACCGGCTGCCCGGCCTCCAGGTCTGGCCCGGTGACGGCGGCATCTTCCACAACTACGGGCTGACCCACACCAAGCACCCGGAGACCGGCAAGCGCAACCTCGGGCTCTACCGGCTCCAGCAGCACAGCCGCAACACGCTGGGCATGCACTGGCAGATCCACAAGGACTCCACCGCCCACCACGCCGTCGCCGAACGGCTCGGCCAGCGCCTGCCGGTCGCCATCGCCATCGGCTGCGACCCGGTGGTCTCGTACGCGGCGACCGCGCCGCTGCCCAGCGACATCGACGAGTACCTGTTCGCCGGCTTCCTGCGCGGTGAGCGGGTGGAGATGGTCGACTGCCTGACCGTGCCGTTGCAGGTCCCGGCGCACGCACAGATCGTGCTGGAGGGCTACCTGGAGCCCGGCGAGCGGCTGCCCGAGGGCCCGTTCGGCGACCACACCGGTTTCTACACCCCGGTCGAGCCGTTCCCGGTGCTGCACGTCGAGACGATGTCCATGCAACGCGACGCGGTCTACCACTCGATCATCACGTCCAAGCCGCCGCAGGAGGACCACGGGCTCGGCAAAGCCACCGAGCGGATCTTCCTGCCGCTGCTCAAGCTGATGATCCCGGACATCGTCGACTACGACCTGCCGGCCGCCGGGGTCTTCCACAACTGCGCGATCGTCTCCATCCGCAAGCGCTACCCGAAGCACGCGCAGAAGGTGATGAACGCGATCTGGGGCGCCCACCTGATGTCGCTGACCAAGCTCATCGTGATCGTCGACGAGGACTGCGACGTGCACGACTACAACGAGGTCGCGTTCCGCGCCTTCGGCAACGTCGACTACGCCCGGGACCTGCTGGTCACCGAGGGGCCGGTCGACCACCTGGACCACTCGTCGTACCAGCAGTTCTGGGGCGGCAAGGCGGGCATCGACGCGACCCGCAAGCTGCCCACCGAGGGCTACACCCGGGGCTGGCCGGAGGAGATGACCATGTCGCCCGAGGTGGTCTCGCTGGTCGACAAGCGCTGGAAGGAGTACGGAATCTGATGGCGACCGTGCTGGAGCCCGTCGAACGCCCGGGCCGGGTCAAGTCCTTCCTCAAGCTGGTCGCGATCGAGCACTCCGTCTTCGCGTTGCCGTTCGCGTACCTGTCGGCGCTGACCGCGATGCGGGTGAACGGCGGGCAGGTGCGCTGGCTCGATCTGCTGCTCATCACCGTGGCGATGGTCGGGGCGCGCACCTTCGCCATGGCCGCCAACCGGATCCTCGACCGGCGGATCGACGCGCGGAACCCGCGTACCGCCAACCGGGAGCTGGTCACCGGGGCGGTGAGCGTCCGCACGGCCTGGACCGGCGCGGCGGTCGCGCTGGTGGTCTTCCTCGCCGCCGCCGCTCTGCTCAACCCGCTCTGCCTGGCCCTCGCCCCGCTCGCCGTGGTGCCGCTGGTCGTCTACCCGTACGGCAAGCGGTTCACCAACTGGCCGCACGCCATCCTGGCGCTCGCCCAGGCGGTCGGCCCGGTCGGCGCGTGGCTGGCGGTCACCGGCACCCTCGCCGACTCCTGGCCGGCCTGGCTGCTCGGCGCCGCCGTCGGCCTCTGGATCGGCGGCTTCGACCTGATCTACGCCTGCCAGGACGTCGAGGTGGACCGGCGGATCGGGGTGCACAGCGTGCCCGCCCGGTACGGGCTGCGGTTCGCACTGCACGCCTCCACGGTGGCGCACGTGATCACGTTCGCGCTGTTCGTCTGGTTCGGGGCGCTGGTCGGCTTCGGCTGGCTCTGGTGGATCGGGCTGGCGCTCACCGCGGTCGCCTTCGGCTACCAGCACCTGGTGGTCAGCCCGACCGACCTCAGCAAGGTCAACCGGGCGTTCTTCACCGCCAACGGCTTCGTCGGCATCGCGCTGTTCGTCTTCGCCCTGCTCGACCTGGTGGTCCGCCTCGGCCTGCGTCCCTGAAGCGGACGTCGGCGTGGCGGCTGGGCCGTCCGCGCCGGCTCAGCCGCCGGCGCCGACCGGGTAGCGGTCGCTCTCCAGCGTCCAGTCGACGGTGCCGCGGATCGCGTTGGCCACCCCGTCGAGATAGGCGGTGACCGACTCGTCCAGCGCCGGCCCGAACGACGGCACGGCGGCGCGCAGCGCCGTGAAGCGGCCCATCTCGGTCCGCCAGCGCGCGGCGACCAGCTCCACCGCGGTCTCCACCGGCACGTTCCGCTCGGCGGCCACGGCCAGCACCAGGTTGTGGCCACCGGCGGCGGTCCGGTCCCGGTCCAGCGAGGCAATGTCGTTGAACCAGGAGAGCAGGTCGTTGCCGAGCCGGCCGAGCCGGCGCAGCGCGGGATGGTGGTAGACCGCGTCGGGCAGCGGACGGGCGGCCGCGAACTCGATCAGCGGGTACGCCACGTACGCCGCCGAGGTGGCCCGGCGCAGCTCCACGTACTCGTCGACGCCGGGCGGGCGGCCGGTGCGCCGGGCCACCGCCTCCCGCCAGACGCCGTCGAGGTGGTCGGCGACCGCGTCGGCGAAGCGCAACCGCCAGCGGGCCGGCATCCGGCGCCGGGGCTCCCGCCAGCCCCGCACCAGCAGCCGCCGCAGCGGGCCGGAGAAGCCGGGGTGCCACGCCCGGGGACCGTCCCGGAGCAGGGCGAGCGCGCCGTCCCGCAGCGCCCGGATCGGCGCCGGATCCGGCCGGCCCGGCCCGTCGCAGGCGTCGTCGACCAGGAAGAACCAGGTGAACAGCGCGGCCAGTGCCCGCAGGTCGGATTCGGTGGCGTCCGGGTAGAGCCGGCCGGCGTAGCGGGCGAAGCCGGCCCGGGCCACCCGCTGCCGGGCGGTGGGGGCCGGCGGCAGGTCGAGCCGGTCGAGCTGGTCGACCAGCCAGTCCTGCACCCGGTCGGCGTGCGGGGAGAGCCGGGGCGCGATCGGGCAGTCGGACCGCAGCGACCGGAGCACCGCCTCCGTCATCCCCCGTCCCTTCCATGGACGTGAATCCCACGGAAGCATGGCAGGTCGCCCGGACGAGCGCCGCCCGGGCGGACAACGCCGGGTGTCGTGGGACAACCAGGACGTCCGGGACGCTTTCCCCCGGGGGTCCCCGCCCGCTCTCCGAGCCGACCAGGCAGGCTTGACGGTATGCGCGAACCATGGGTGGTCGGCGTCTCCGGGGCGTCCGGCACGCCGTACGCGGCAGCGGTCGTCCGCGGCCTGCTCGACGCCGGTGCGGCGGTGGACCTGATCGTCTCCCGGGCCGCCCGGTTGACCATCCTCGACGAGACCGGCCGCCCGTTCCGGGACGGACACTGGGCGGAGGATCTGGCGGCCTGGCTGGGGCGCGACCTCGCCGACGCCGACCTGCGGCACTGGCCCGCCGGTGACCTCGCCGCCGGCCCCAGCAGCGGCTCCTACCGGGTACGCGGAATGGCGGTCGTCCCGGCCAGCACGGCGGCCTGCGCCGGCATCGCGATCGGACTCTCCAAGGACCTGTTGCAGCGCGCCGCCGAGGTGAACCTCAAGGAGCGGCGGCCGGTGGTGGTGGTGCCCCGGGAGACCCCGGTGACCCGCAGTCACCTGGAGCACCTCATCGCACTGCACGACGCGGGGGCCGTGGTGCTGCCGGCCAGCCCCGGCTTCTACGGCGCGGGGGCGGCGGCTTCCGCCCAGCAGTTGGTCGATTTCGTGGCCGGCAAGGTGCTGGACGCGCTCGGTGTGCCGCACACCCTGTTCCGGCGCTGGTCAGGTGAGCTGGCGGCGGCTCGACAGGACGCGGACCGGAGCTGACGCCCGGCCCGCGCCCCGATCGGTGCCGACTCAGTACATGCCGGCGTTCGCCGGACCGGGTCCGGTCGAGGCGGTCGGGCCCATGTTGCGTGCCTTGCCCATGTCCTCCGCCTCGTCCAGCATTCCCTCCCCTTCAAGCAGGGCCCGCACCTCGGATTCCCGAAACCGGCGATGCCCGCCTGGAGTCCGGATGCTGCCTATCCGGCCGGCCGCTGCCCATCTGGTCACGGTCTTCGGGTCAACCCGAAACAGCGCAGCGACCTCTCCCGGTGTCAGCAGGCGATCTCCAGTGTCCACAGCCCCCTCCTCGCGTCGACGAAGCCCCCGGCTGAACACACTGCCCCCGGCCGGTGCGAGCCCAGAGCCGTCATGAGGGACGTATGGCAATTACAGCACCGGCGGCCAGGCCTGTCCGCCAAACGCGAAAAACGCACACGATGAGAAGTTAGTAAATGGTACCGGTGCAGAGCCCCCATGACGATCCGTTTGTGAACGGCAACGCGACGTCATGTTCAACTGGTGCCGACCGTCTCACGTTACGGCGGAACGGATAAGGTCACTCTCCGTGGACGCGATCGACCTGAGCCTGCTGGAGCTGCTGCGCGGCAATGCCCGCCTGTCGTACGCCGAGTTGGCCCGCCAGGTGGGCCTCTCCGCCCCGGCCGTGCACGAGCGGGTCGGCAAGCTCGAGACCGGCGGGGTCATCCGGGCGTACCGGGCCGAGGTCGAGCCGGAGGCGATCGGGCTCGCGGTCACCGCGCTGATCGGCATCGTGGAGGACTCCACCGCCGACACCGACGACGTGCTGGAGGCGTTCCGGCAGATGCCGGAGATCGAGTCCTGCTATTTCATGGCCGGGGTCGAGTCCTTCCTGCTCAAGGCGCGGGTCGGCACCATCGCCGAGTTGGAGCAGCTGATCGTCCGGCTGAACCGGACGCCGGGGGTGGCCTCCACCCGGACCGGCATCGCGCTCTCGACGAAGTGGGAGAACCGCCCCCAGCCGGTCGGACCACCCGCCTCCTGACGGTCGTGCTCCGTCGTCCCGCCGAATCGTTCACGTCATCACGTTCGTAGGCGGACGAGTGGTCTCTGGTCCCCGCCCGCTCGGCGGGGTTACCGTGCGCCGATGACGATCTCGACGCAGGGCGTGGCCGTGGTGACCGGGGCCGCCGGCGGACTGGGCCGGGCGATCGCCGCCGCGCTGCACGCCGACGGCTGGCGGGTCCTGCTCACCGATGTGGACGCCACGGCGGTGGCCGCCGCCGCGGTCCCATTCGGCGGCTGGTCCCGTGCCCTTGACGTACGCGACGAGGCGGCCTGTGTCGAGGTGGCGGCGGAGGCGGCCGGCGCTGCCGGTGGCCTGGGTCTGTGGGTGAACAACGCCGGTGTCCTGGCCACCGGCCCCGCCTGGACGCACGACGCGGCGATCCGGCGCCGGCTGGTCGAGGTGAACGCGCTCGGGGCGATGAACGGCACCCTCGCCGCGCTCGGCGTCATGCGCGCCCAGGGGCACGGGCACGTGCTCAACATCGTGTCGCTCGCCGGTCTGATCGCCGCCCCGGGCGAGACCGTCTACGCGGCCAGCAAGCACGCGCTGCTCGCGTTCAGCCTCGGCACCCTCACCGACCTGCGGATGGCCGGCGTCCGGGACGTACACGTGTCGTGTCTGTGCCCGGACGGGATCTGGACGCCGATGCTGCACGACAAGCTGGACGACCCCGGGGCCCTGGCCTCCTTCACCGGGACGCTGCTGACGCCGGAGCGGGTGGCCGCGCGGGCGGTGCGGCTGGCCCGCCGGCCACAGCCGGTGGTCAGCCTGCCGCGCTGGCGCGGCGCCCAGGTCCGGCTCCTCGACGCCTTCCCGCGGCTGGCTCTGGCGCTCGTCCCGGTGGTCCGGGCGGCGGGCCGGGCCGGCCAGCGCCGGCAACAGCGCCGGACCCGCCCGGACGCGAGCTGAACTCGCTTGTAACGTTGCCGGGGTGACTCATCTCGACCGGTGTGACGAGGCCAACCGGACCTGGGTGACCGAGGCGATCGCCACGGTCGAGGCGGACGCCAACCGCTCCGCCGACACCCACCTCCTGCCCTTCCCGCTGCCCCGGGAGTGGGGCATCGACCTCTACCTCAAGGACGAGTCGGTGCACCCCACCGGTTCGCTCAAGCACCGGCTCGCCCGCTCGCTCTTCCTGTACGGGCTCTGCAACGGCTGGATCGGCCCGGCGACCACGATCGTCGAGGCGTCCTCCGGGTCGACGGCGGTCTCCGAGGCCTACTTCGCCCGGATGCTGGGGCTGCCGTTCATCGCGGTCATGCCCGCCTCCACCTCGCCCGAGAAGATCGCCCAGATCGAGTTCCAGGGCGGGCGCTGCCACCTCGTCGAGGACCCGGCGAAGGTGGTGATCGAGGCGCGTTGGCTCGCCGAGGACACCGGCGGGCACTTCATGGACCAGTTCACCTACGCCGAGCGGGCCACCGACTGGCGGGGCAACAACAACATCGCCGAGGCGATCTACGCCCAGCTCGCGCTGGAGCGGCACCCCGTGCCGGCGTGGATCGTGGTGGGCGCAGGCACCGGCGGCACCAGCGCCACCATCGGCCGGTACGCCCGCTACCGGCGGTTGCCCACCAAGCTCTGCGTGGTCGACCCGGAGAACTCCGCCTTCTACCCGGCCTGGCAGGCCGGCGACTGGTCGGTCCGCACCGACCGCGGCTCCCGGATCGAGGGGATCGGCCGGCCCTGCGTCGAGGCGTCCTTCCTGCCCTCGGTGGTGGACCGGATGGTCCAGGTGCCGGACGCCGCCTCGCTGGCCGCGATGCGCGCCGGGTCGAAGGTCCTCGGCCGGCGGGTGGGCGGCTCCACCGGCACCAACCTGTGGGGTGCCTTCGGGCTGATCGCCGAGCTGCTCGCCGCCGGCCGGACCGGCTCGGTGGTCACCCTGATCTGCGACCCCGGCGACCGCTACGCCCACACGTACTACGCCGACGAGTGGGTGGCCCGGCAGGGCCTGGACCTCGCCCCGCACCTGGCCACCATCGACCGTTTTCTCACCACCGGCGCCTGGCCGGCCTGACGGTCAGCGCGCGCCGATCCGCTCGGCCAGGCCGGGATAGCGGACAACGTAGCCGTCCGGGTCCACGTCCAGGTCGGCGGTGAAGGTGCCGCTGGCGAAGCGGATCCGGCCCGGCCCGAGCGAGGTGTAGACCTGGTCGGCCGGTACCACCAGGAGGCTGGGCACCAGCACCCAGGCCACGGTGACCTGTCGGGCCAGGTCCGCCGGGGCCCGGCCCAACCCGAGCCGACGGACCGGAAGGGTGTTGAACAGCGGCGACCCGCCCAGGTCGACGTCGAGCGCGTCGGTCAGCTGGTCCGGCTCCTCCGTGCCGGGCAGCCCGGCTGCCGGGTGCCCGGCCGCCTCCAGCGCCGCGTCCAGGTTGCCCTCCTCGCCGGTACGCACCTGCCAGCCGTCCCCGCCCCGCTCCAGGCGAACGCTGCGGGCCCAGCCCGCCCCCTCGACCTCGACCTCCAGCCGGCTGACCGACCAGTCCGCGCCGGCCGTCAACCGGTAGCGGCAGGTGTACGGAATCGGGTCGACGGCCAGCGCCACGCCCTGCGCGGCGAGGCCCTGACGGTCGTCGAGGACGACGTGCTCGGAGCCGGCGGTGTCGGTCCTGGTCCAGAAGAGGGACTTCGGCATGGTCGGCATGAATCGGACGTTACGCCACCGGGCGGGCACCGGCACGGGATGCGGAAAGGCCGCCGCCGGGCGGTTGCCCGACGACGGCCTCCCGTCGTTCCCGTCAGCTCAGTGGGTGCGCGCCGGCGGACGCCCGCCGAAGCCCCGCCGGTCGTCCCGGCCGCGTCCCTCCTGGCGGAAGCCGCCCCGGCGCTCCGGGGTCCGGAAGTCCCCGCCCCGCTCGCCGAACCGCCGGTCACCCCGGCCGTCCCGGTCGCCGAAGTGGCGCTCGCCGCGCTCCCGGTCGAACGAGCCGCGCTCACTCCGCTCGGCGAAACCCCGCCCGCCCCGGTCGTCGAAGCCCCGCCCGCCGGTCTGCCGGTCGTCGTACCCGCGCCCGCCGGTCGGCCGGTCGTCGTAGCCGCGCCCGCCGGTCGGCCGGTCGGCGAAGCGTCGGTCCCCGTGGGCGTCGCGCTCGCCGACACCCCGGCGGTCGGCGAACCGGCGGTCGTCCCGGTCGCCGAAGCGGCGCTCGCCCCGCTCCCGCTCGACCGGACCCCGGTCCGCGAAGCGGCGCTCGCCGCCAGGACGGCCGTAGCCCCGGTCCTCACGGTCGCCGAACCGCCGCTCGCCGCGGTCGCCGTAGCGGCGCGCCTCCCGGTCGCCGGAGCGGCGCGGATCGGGGCGGCGCTCGCGGCGCGGCTCGGGCTCGTCGCGGACCGGCACCCCGCTCGGCTCGCGGGCGCCGGTCAGCTCGGCCAGCGCCGGGTCGCCCGCGCGGACCCGGGTCTCGGCCGGCTCGACGCCCGCCTTCTCCAACATGGCCAGCGTGGTCCGGCGCTGCTTCGGCAGCACCAGGGTCGCCACCGCGCCCGACTCACCGGCCCGGGCGGTGCGCCCGGCCCGGTGCAGGTAGTCCTTCGGGTCCTTGGGCGGGTCGATGTGCAGCACCAGCGACACCCCGTCGACGTGGATGCCGCGGGCCGCCACGTCGGTGGCAACCAGCACGTTCGTCCGACCCTCGCGGAACTCGGCCAGGGTCCGGGTACGCATCCGCTGGGTCTTGCCGCCGTGCAGGCCGCCGGCGCGTACGCCCACCGCGGCGAGCTGCTCGACCAGCCGGTCCACGCCGAGCTGGGTACGGGCGAAGAGCATGGTGCGACCGTCCCGGGCCGCGATCGACGCGGCCACGGCGAACTTGTCGTGCGGCGGGATCAGCAGCAGGTGGTGATCCATGGTGGACACGGCCGCGGTCGGCGGCGCGGTGGAGTGCGTCACCGGGTCGGTCATGAACCGCTTGACCAGGGTGTCCACGTCGTTGTCCAGGGTGGCCGAGAAGAGCAGCCGCTGGGCGTCCGTCGGGGTCTTGGCGAGCAGCTCGGTGACCTCGGGCAGGAAGCCCATGTCGGCCATCTGGTCGGCCTCGTCGAGCACGGTGATCTCGACGTCGTCCAGCTTGCAGACGCCGCGCGCGATCAGGTCGCCGAGCCGCCCCGGGGTGGCCACGACGATCTCCACACCCCGGCGCAGCGCGTCGATCTGCCGGTCGTACGGAACGCCGCCGACGGCGGTCTTGAGGAAGATGCCGACGGCCTTGCCGAGCGGCATCAGCGCGTCGTTGACCTGCATGGCCAGCTCGCGGGTGGGCACCAGGACCAGGGCGCGCGGGTGCAGCGGCCGGGCCCGGTTGCGGTCGGCGAGCCGGGCGATCACCGGCAGGCCGAAGGCCAGCGTCTTGCCGGAACCGGTCTGGCCGCGGCCGAGCACGTCCCGGCCGGCGATGGCGTCGGGCAGGGTGGCCCGCTGGATCTCGAACGGGGTGGTGATGCCCTGTCGGGCCAGCGCGTCGACGAGCTGTCGGGGCAGGCCCAGCGCGGCGAAGCCGGGGGCGTCGGTGGCCGGGAGCTCCGGCGTGGCGATCTGGTCAGCGGACGGGGACGTGCCGGGGGCAGCGTAGGTGGTCAAGAAATGCCTTTCGAGCGGGGCGCATCTTCGCGATGGCCCGCCGCGGCGCCGTACGCCGCCGATTCGCCCGCAAGATCGCCCATGGGCGCGCGATCGGCGCGCCGGGTCAGTGATCTCCACAAGTGTACGGCGGCGCGGTGACGTCGCCACGCGCCGCGATCCCGTAGTGGGCGGGCTCACCCCGTCACTTGTCGAGCATGTTGCCCGTGATGCCGCTCATCGCGTCGTTCGCGAGGAACACGACCACCAGGCTGATCGCGATCAGCAGGCCGAGCGCGGCGGCCAGCACGATCACCACGCGGGTGGTGCTGGACCGGGTCGACGGGGCGTCCTCCGCCCAGCCTTGGGCGAGGATGTGCCCGGTCAGCGAGCCGGAGTTCTCCACCGGGTTGCTGTGCGGGAGCGAGACCGTCGCGAAGCCCGGCCCGTCCGTGCCGCCGTACGCCGTGCCGGCCAGATCCGGGCCGCCCTGGTACGTCGGCCGGGCGACCGGCGCGGCGCCCGCCGGGTACGGGCTGCCGCCGGCGCTGGGGTTGGTCGACGGTGGCCAGCTCGGCAGCGCGGGCGCCGGCACCACGGGCGGGGCGGAGACGGGCGCGCTCGCCCTGGCCGCCGGCACGGCGGGACCGGGGAACGACAGCCCGGCCGGAGGCGCGGAAACCGGCCCGCCCGCCGGGCTGGCCATGGCGGGCGGAGGCGGGAACGGTGGGGCTGGCATCGGCCCGGGCGGCGGAGGAGGCGGCGGCACCGGCGGGGCGGGCGGCGGCACCGGTGGCCCGGGCATCGGCGGGACCGGCCCCGGCGGGGTCGGCCCGGGCGGCGGCGCGGGGACCGGCGGAACCGGACCGGGCGGCGGGGCGGGAACCGGCGGCGTCGGTCGGAACGGCGGTTCCGGCGCCGGCGCCGGCACCGGGGGCGACGGCGACGGCGGGGTCGGACCCGGTACGGGCGTCGGCGCCGGCTCGGGCTCCGGGCCGGGCGGGGTCGGGGGCTGCGCCGGCTCCGGCGGCTGCGCCGGCTCGGGCGGCTCCGGGTTCACCGGGCCGGACCGGTAGACCTTCGCGGCACCGGGCGTGGCCACCCGCGCGGCGGCGACCTCGCCCGCCGACACCCGGCTCAGCCCTGGCACGGCGGCGCTGGCCCGGGCCTGCCCGACCGGGGTCCGCGGGCTGGGCGGCGTCGGTGCCGGACGTTCGCCGGCGGCTGGGGCGGTGGCGGCCACGACGGGGGCCGGGGGGATTGCGTCGGCCCCGGACACTGCCGCACCATCGCCTCCCGTGGGCCCGGTGCCGACCGGGTCGGCCGGGGATGCCGGCGCGGCGGGGCGCTCGCCGGCGGCGAAGGCGGACCACGTCGAGGGCGCGGCCGGGGTGCCGGGCTGACGCCGCTCCAGCGGCGCCGCGGGCTCCGCCGGGGCGCCCGACCGGTACGTGGTGGCGGTGGCCGGCGCGGCGGGCCGGTCCTCAGTCGGGGGCGGTACGGCGGCGCCGGCGACGCTCACCCGGGCCCGGGCCACCGCGGCGGCCTCCTGCCCGCGCTCGTCGGCACCCGGGTCGGTCGGCCGGTCGGTGGGGTCGGGCGCGGATCCCGGGTGGACCGTCTGCGCCGGAAGCTCTCGCTCGCCCATGCTCGCCCCTTCACGGCCACGCTCGCCCCCGGACCGTGGCGTCGGCCGGAAGTGCCTGGATCTCACCGTGCCACATTCCGGCCCGGCAGCACAGTCGGAGTGGACGGTTGGGTCAGCTACCGCTGCTCGGCGTGGATGAGGCGCTCTCCGTCGTGCTGCTGGTCGACGGGTCGGAGGCGGCGGAGCTGTCGGTCGGCGCGGCGGAGGTGTTCGTCGGGCTCGGGTCGCTGCTCGTCGCGTCGGTCGGCGACGGGGCCGGCGACTCGGACGGGCTGGGCGACGGCGACGTGCTCGGCGAGGTCGACGGGCTCGGGCTGCCCGTGGTCGGCTTCGGCGACGGCGTGTTCGTCGGCTTGGCCGTGGGCGTGGGGATCGGCTTCGGCGTCTTCGACGGGCTCGGCGTCGGGGCGGGCGTGGTCGGGGCGGGCGTGGTCGGGGCGGGCACCGCGCCGACCACCCGGGTGGCGGCGAAGAGCCGGCTCCACCGGACCCCCGAGATCTTGACGACGTCCCCGGTCCGCGGGGCCTCGACCATCTTGCCGTTGCCGATGTACATGGCGACGTGGTGGATGCTCGTCCAGCTGTTGCCGGAGGCGAAGAAGAGCAGGTCGCCGGGGAGGAGCGCGTTCGGGTCGACGGTCCGGGAACGGGTAGCGTAGTACTGGTCGCGGGAGACCCGGGGCAGCCCGTGGTAGCCGGCCGAGAGGTAGGACGCCAGCATCAGGCCGGAGCAGTCGAAGCGGTCCGGCCCCTCGGCCGCCCAGAGGTACGGGTCACCGAGCTGGGCGAGGGCGTAGCGCACGGCGGCCAGCGCCATCGGGTGCGCGACCAGCCCACTGACGCTCTGGTTGGCCACGTACGAGCTGCCGAGCTGCTGCTCGGCGGCCTCCGCGCGACGCTCGATCTCGAGCAGCTGCGCGGCGTTGTCCTTGCGCAGCTTGAGCAGCGCGGCTTCCTGCTTGTGCAGGTCAGACTCGACCCTCGCGTACTCGGCGACCTTCTCGGCCACGCGCCGCTCGGTCGCGGTGTACGCCTCCCGGGCCATCTGCTCCGCGGCGGTGGCCCGGGCGACCTCGCCGTCGACGGCGGTGGTCGCCCCCTGCGCCTTGTCACCCCGGGTGATCCGCTGGAGGGCGTCGAGCTGGCGCAGGTCGGAGCCGAACTGCCCGGGCGGGAGCGCGGCGTCGGCCTTGACCGCGTCGGCGGCGGTGTTCCTCGCCTTCTCCTGGGCCTGGGCGAGCGCGTCCCGGGCCTGCTGGAGGGCGGCGGCGTCGAGGGTGAGCTGGGCCTGCGCGGCATCGCGCTCGCCCTGCAGCCCCTGCAGCGACTCGCCGAGCTGGGCGACCAGCGTGTCGGCCTGGTTGATCTGGGCGATCAGCGGGCCGTCGGCCGGGTTGGTGGCGCCGGGGGTGGCGCCGAGCCCGCCCGTGGTCTGCCCGGGCAGGCCGGGGATCTGCAGGCTGATCTGGGGCGGCCGGAGCCCGCTGTCGGGCACGGCGTCGGGCAGCGGGTCGGCCCAGGACGGGGTGGCGATCGCGGCGGCGGCCACGACGCCGAGCAGCGCGGACCAGAGCTTCGGGCGCAGCACCGGGGAGATCACCGGGCCTCCGCGTCGCTGCCGTCGGCCTCGCCTGCTGTCGACCATTCCGCTCCCCGTCCGGTCTGGTGCCTTCCGCGCTCGGTGTGCGCGGTGAACCGGGACGGTACCAGTGTGAGTTCCGCCCCATCCTGTCTTACCTCACCGACGCAGGGATGTCGATGTGCGGAGCGTGACGGGCGACCGGTCGTCCGGTGAAGTAGGTCGCTGCGGTTGACCGGGCCGCCGGTCGGTCGGGGGAGCGACGTACGCTCGACCGGGACCGCAGGTGGAAGGGACGTGGCTTTCGATGGACGCCGGACTCAAGCGCGAGCTCGAAGCGAAGGTCTACGCGGGCGAGCGGCTGACCCGCGAGGACGGGATCGCCCTCTACGAGACCGACGACCTCGCCTGGCTGGGGCGGCTGGCCCACCACAAGCGCACCGAGCTGAACGGCGACCGGGTGATGTTCAACGTCAACCGGCACCTCAACCTGACCAACGTCTGCTCCGCCTCGTGCGCGTACTGCTCCTTCCAGCGCAAGCCGGGGGAGAAGGACGCCTACACGATGCGGATCGACGAGGCGGTCCGCAAGGCCAAGGAGATGGAGGACGAGCAGCTCACCGAGCTGCACATCGTCAACGGCCTGCACCCGACCCTGCCCTGGCGCTACTACCCGAAGGTGCTGCGCGAGCTGAAGGCCGCGCTGCCGAACGTCAACCTCAAGGCGTTCACCGCGACCGAGGTGCAGTGGTTCGAGAAGATCAGCGGGCTGAGCGCCGACGCGATCCTCGACGAGCTGATGGACGCCGGCCTGGAGTCGCTGACCGGTGGCGGCGCGGAGATCTTCGACTGGGAGGTCCGGCAGCACATCGTCGACCACGCCTGCCACTGGGAGGACTGGTCGCGGATCCACCGGCTGGCCCACTCGAAGGGCATGAAGACCCCGTCGACCATGCTCTACGGCCACATCGAGGAGCCCCGGCACCGGGTCGACCACGTGCTGCGGCTGCGCGAGCTGCAGGACGAGACGGGCGGCTTCCAGGTCTTCATCCCGCTGCGCTACCAGCACGACTTCGTCGACTCGGCGGACGGCAAGATCCGCAACCGGATCCAGGCCCGGACCACGATGGCCTCACCGGCCGAGTCGCTGAAGACCTTCGCGGTCTCCCGGCTGCTCTTCGACAACGTGCCGCACGTGAAGTGCTTCTGGGTGATGCACGGTCTCTCGGTGGCCCAGCTGTCGTTGAACTTCGGTGTGGACGACCTGGACGGCTCCGTCGTGGAATACAAGATCACCCACGACGCCGACTCGTACGGCACGCCGAACACCATGCACCGGGACGACCTGCTGCACCTGATCTGGGACGCCGGCTTCCGCCCGGTCGAGCGGAACACCCGCTACGAGACCGTCCGCGAGTACGACGCGGCCCCGTCGCTGGCCGAGCGCCGCGCCGAGCCGCAGCAGGTCTGGGCCTGACCACGCGCCGATGAGCACCGAGGAGCAGCAGCGTAGCTTCCCCCGGCGGGACGCCGAGGGGCGCATCCGCACCCTGGGCGACCTGCTCGGGGTGAGCCTCGCCGGCCTGGTGATCGGGGTGCTGGCGCTGGTGCTCTTCGAGTGGGCGTTCGCCACCATGGGCGCGGGCGGCTTCGGGCGGACCAACGGCTGGCTGGCGGTCATCCTGCCGGTCTGGCTCTTCTGGGACGACTTCCGGGCCTGGGAGTTCGGTGCCGCCCGGGTGGTGGCGGCGCTGGCCGGGATCGCGCTCGGGGTGCTCGCGGGGCTGCTGGCGGCCGGCCTGGCCGCCGGGCTGCCGCCGCTGGTCTCCGGCGCGCTGGCCGCGGCGGTCTTCACCGTCGTCTACGCGGTGGTCTGGTTTCCTGGCGTGCACTGGCTGGCCCGGCGGACGGGCTGAGCCGTGACGGAGAACGGAGTACGAGCTTGAGCGCCGCGGTCAAGTACACGCTGGGCCGGATCGGGTTGTTCGTCGCCGTGCTGGCGGCCCTCTGGTTCGTCGAGATGAACATGTTCCTGCGGCTGATGCTGGCGCTGGTCTTCTCCGCCGCGCTCTCGTTCTTCCTGCTCAAGGGTTGGCGGGACGAGATGGCCGGCGAGATGGCCGAGGCGTCGGAGCGGCGCCGGGCGGAGAAGGAGCGGCTGCGCTCCGCGCTCGCCGGGGACGACCGGTCCGCCGAGGACGAGAGCGGCGACGGCCGGAGCTGACGCCCGGGCGCGGGGCGACGGGGCAGCGGCGCGGGCCTCGTCCCACTAGGGTCGCTCCCCGTGATGGAGCAGATCAGTAGTTGGCGGATGAAGTTCTTCCTCTGGGTCGGGCTGCCGGTGATCGCGGTGCTGGGTCTGGCCTTCGCCGCGCCCGACGTCGTGCCGGCCTGGCAGGCGAAGTCCGGGTCGGGCACGGCCGGCACCTTCACCGCCGTCCGTGAGGAGTGCGGCCGGCGCAGCTGCACCTGGCACGGCGACTTCGTCCCGGCCGACGGCGGCGCCGCGCGCAAGGACGTCATCCTCTATGACGATCCGGACGGGCTGACCACGGGCGGCACCACGGCGGCCCGCGACACCGGGGCCGGCAAGGGGGTCTTCTCCACCGCCGGCGGCAACACCTGGCTGCTGGTCACCGGCTTCGCCGCGGGCGGGGCGCTCGCCGCGGTCGGCTGGGTGGTCCTGATCGTCCGGACGGTTCTCCGTCGCCGGCGTCCGGACGAGGACGAGGCCGCCATCGACCGGCTCGCGCGCAGGCCGGTCCAGAGCTGAGGCCGACGGGCCCGGCGCGGTCCCCGAGGAGACGGCGCCGGGCCCGTCCGGTCACCAGTTGGTCGAGCCCGGCACGACCGGCCAGGGCCGGTCCGCCGGCTTGATCAGGTACGCGATGCCGCCCGAGCCGCCGGCCACGGTGCCGTTCGCCCGGTACCGCTTGGTGCGCAGCCAGATCTGCTCGAACTGGGACCGCTTGTAGACGTTGCGCACCGCGTCGTCGGAGGACGAGGCCGGGTCGTTGACGATCACGTCACCGTCGGCGGTGAAGCCGACCACCACGAACAGGTGCCCGGAGGTGCCGTAGTTCGCCCCGTCCAGCTCGCTGGCCAGGAAGGACTGCGAGGTGACGACCGGGATGCCGGCCTTGATGAAGCGTTCCACCTCGTCCAGCGAGTGCAGCCGGGTGACCCGCGCGTCCAGGCCCGGGAAGCTGGCCGCGTACGCGGTGTTGAACGGCCAGTTGCCGGCGCCCTCGTACTCGTAGTCGTAGGTCATCCGGGCGGCGTGGTCGACGGTGGGGTCGGCGTAGGCCGGGTTCACCCAGGCGACGTCCTCGGCCGAGGGCTTCCGGCCCCAGTACTCGACCACCATCTCGGTGGAGGTGGGCGAGCACCAGGCCTCGCCACCGTTGTCGTACTCCGGGTACTCGCCGCGGTGGATGTTCTGCGAGTAGCGCGGCACGGCCAGTTCGGTGCCCCAGGCGATCCCGCCCTTGCTCGGGGTGACGGTGAACCGGTCCGGCACGTTCGAGCTCATCGCGCCGAGCATGAAGACCCGCGGCGAGGCGGCCTGGCCCGGCGCCCGGTAGAGGGTCAGCCGGAGCTGGTAGGACCGCAGCAGCACGCCGGCCTTGGCATCGTCGATCGAGAAGGTGTCGGTCCAGATGGTCGACCAGGGGTCACCCTGGCCGTCCAGGGTGGCCCGCTTGATGTCCTGGTCGCCGGAGGCCCAGCGGCCCATCACGTACCAGGGGGTCTGTGCCCCGGTGTTGTACGTGCCGTGCAGCTCGACCTGGATCCAGGTGCCGGGCGGGGTCTCGGCGTTCCACGAGGCCACCAGCTCGGTGGCGTCGAAGCCGATCTGCTGCTCGGGCGAGGTCCAGGTGGCGTACTCCCAGCTGCGGGTGGTGCCGGTGTGCTCGTCGGTGAACCCGGTGGTGCCGGCCGGCTCGCCGATGGTGATCCCGGTGCGGTGCCCCGGGATGGCGTAGGTGCCCTGGTGCGTGCCGGTGAACCAGTCCGGGTACGTCGAGAATTCCTGGAAGGTGATCTGCTCGTCGTGCGCGACGACGGGCAGGTTGTTGTCGGCGTGGGCGGGAGCCGTCACGCCGAGCAGGGCGAGCGCGGCGACGCCGGCGAGGGCGACCGCGCGCAGGGCTGGTCTGACCATGTGAACTCCGCAGGGTGTGAAGGGATGGGTCACCAGTTGGTGGAGCCGGCCACGGGCGGCCAGGCCACCGTGGTCGGTTTGATCAGGTAGACGACGCCGCCGGAGCCGCTGCCGGTGCCGCCGCTGGCGGTGGTCCGCTTGGTACGCAGCCAGATCTGCTCGAACTGGTCGCGCCGGTACACGTGCCGGACGGCGGCGTCGCTGGGCGAGGCCGGGTCGTTGGCGATCACGTCGCCGGTGGCGGTGAAGCCGACCACCACCATGAGGTGCCCGGCGGTGCCGTAGCCGGCCCCGTCCAGCTCGCTGGCGAGGAAGGACTGGCTGGTCACGACCGGGATGCCGGCGGCGATGAAGTGCTCCACCTCGTCCAGCGAGTGCAGCCGGGTCACCTTGGCCTCCAGGCCGGGGAAGCTGGCCGCGTACGCGGTGTTGAACGGCCAGTTGCCGGCGCCCTGGTACTGGTAGTCGTAGGTCATCCGAGCGGTGTGGTCGACCGTCGGGTCGGCGTAGCTCGGGTCCACCCAGGACGTGTCGGCCGGGGACGGCTTCCGGCCCCAGTACTCGACCACCATCTCCGTGGAGGTCGGCGAGCACCAGGCCTCGCCGCCGCCGTCGTACTCGGGGTACTGCCCGGCGTGGATCTCCTGGGAGTAGCGCGGCACGGCCAGCTCGGTGCCCCAGGCGATCCCGCCGGCGCTCGGCGCGACGGTGAACCGGTCCGGGACGTTCGAACTCATCGCGCCGACCGAGCGGAGCACCGGCGAGACGGTGAGCGCCGGGTCGCGGTAGAGGGTCGCCCGGAGCTGGTACGCCCGCAGCAGCACCCCGGCGGTCGGGTCGTTGATCGCGAAGGTGTCGGTCCACACGCTGGAGGTCTTGTCCCCCTGCTTGTCGACACTGGTCCGCTTGATGTCGCCGTCGCCGGAGGCCCAGCGGCCCAGCACGTACCAGGGGGTGCGGGTGCCGGTGGTGTAGGTGCCCTGGAGTTCCACCTGGAGCCAGGTGCCGGCCGGGGTGTCGGCGTTCCACGAGGCGACCAGCTCGGTGGCACCGAAGCCGACCTCGGTGAGCGGCGAGGTCCAGGTCCCGTACGCCCAGGTGCGCTTGGTCCTGCTGTGCGGGTCCTTGTAGAGGGTGGTGCCGATCGGGGTGGCGAGGGTGAGGCCGGCGGTGGTGGCCGTGGTGCCGGCGGCGGTGCCGGCGGACCAGCCGGTGCCGGACCAGCCCTGCCAGGTGATCTGTTCGTCGTGGGTGACGGCGGTGCCGCCGCCGGCCGGCTTCCCGGCCACGGCCGGGCTCGTGGTGCCGAGGAGGGCGAGCGCGGTGACGCCGGCGGCGGCGACCGCGCGCAGGGATGTCAGTGCCATGGCAGCTCCACAGGTGAACGGCATCGTTGCCGTTCACTGTCGCGCTTGGAAGGAAGTTTCGCCAGAGGTCAACGCATGGAAAATCATTGCCGAGCACACCCCGGCCCGTCCGGATGATCTCCGCTGGTCGTGCGCTACCGTGCTACCGACCAATCCGCAGCGAAGCCGGTGCGAAACCGGCGCTGTCCCGCAACTGTGATGTCCCGCACGGCGTCGGCCTCCGGCCGGCACCGAGAGCGGGGACGAGCCAGGTCGCCTGCGGTCGGTCGCGACACGCGCTCTCGAGGAAGGGCGCCTCGCGGACGGGCCGCACCTCCGGGCGCTCCCTGTCGGCGAAGCACCACGCTCCTCGACCGACAGGAGGAACGATGTCCAGACGTACCCCCCGGCTCTTCGCCGCCGCCCTCGCGGTCGGCGCGCTGCTCCTCGGCGGCTGCGCCGAGAAGACCTCGACCGACACCCCCGCCGCCGGCAGCAGCTCGGCGGCCGCCATCTTCCCGGTCACGGTCGGCAAGCTGACCCTGGAGAAGCGCCCCGAGAAGATCGTCTCGCTCTCGCCCAGCGCGACCGAGATGCTCTTCGCCATCGGCGCCGGCAAGCAGGTCACCGCCGTGGACGACCAGTCGAACTACCCGCCGGAGGCGCCGAAGAGCGACCTCTCCGGCTTCCAGCCGAACGCGGAGGCGATCGCCGGCAAGAGCCCCGATCTGGTGGTGCTCTCCAACGACACCAACAAGATCGTCGACCAGCTCACCACGCTGAAGATCCCGGTGCTGCTCGCCTCGGCCGCGGCCACCCTCGACGACACGTACCAGCAGATCGGTGACCTGGGCAAGCTCACCGGCCACCCGGCCGAGGCGGACGCCGTCACGAAGAAGATGAAGGACGACATCGCGGCGCTCACCAAGAACCTGCCGCAGCGGGCGAAGAAGCTCACCTACTACCACGAGCTGGGCCCGGAGCTGTACAGCGCGACCAGCAAGACCTTCATCGGCTCGATCTACGCCCTCGCCGGCCTGGAGAACATCGCCGACCCGTCGGACGCCGACGGGAAGAACGGCGGCTACCCGCAGCTCTCCCAGGAGGTCATCGTCAAGGCGAACCCCGACTTCGTCTTCCTGGCGGACACCAAGTGCTGCAAGCAGACCCCGGACACCGTCAAGGCCCGTAGCGGCTGGGCCGGCGTCACCGCGGTGAAGAACAACCAGGTCGTGGCGCTGGACGACGACATCGCCTCCCGCTGGGGCCCGCGCGTGGTCGACCTGCTCAAGGCGATCGTCGACGCCACCGCCAAGGTCCCGGCCTGAACCTGACCGTGCGACCAGCGGAATCCGCCGACCGGTCGGCCGGGACGCCCGAGGTGTCCCGGCCGGCCGGCGTGCCCCGGCCCGGCACCGGGCGGGACGGTCGGGCGCGGGGCGGCGGGCGCCCCCCGGCCGGACCGGGTGCGACGGTCCGGCCGGCCGGGCTGCGGACCCGCTGGCTGCTCGCCGGCATCGCCGCCGTGCTGGTCGCGCTGGTCGCCGGGGTGTCCCTCGGCCCGGTCAGCCTGCCGCCCGGCAGCGTGGCCGCCGAACTGCTCAACCTGCTGCCCGGGGTGCACCTGGACAGCGGGCTCAGCGAGCGGGAGATCGCCATCGTCACCGAGCTGCGCCTGCCCCGGGTCGTGCTCGGCCTGCTCGTCGGCGGGCTGCTCGCCCTGGCCGGCGGCTGCTACCAGGGGGTCTTCCGCAATCCGCTGGCCGACCCGTACCTGCTCGGGGTGGCGGCCGGCGCCGGGCTCGCGGTGACCGCGGTCATCGCGCTGGGTGCCGGGGCGGGCGGTGCGATCACCGGGATGCCGGTCACCATCCCGCTCGCCGCGTTCGTCGGGTCGCTGGGCGCGGTCGCCATGACGTACGGGCTCGGCGCGGCTGGCGGGCGGGACCGGTCGCCGGCCACGCTGATCCTGGCCGGGGTGGCGGTCTCGGCGTTCCTCGCCGCCGGGCAGACGTACCTGCTGCAACGGCACTCCGAGAGCATCCAGCAGGTCTACTCCTGGCTGCTCGGCCGGCTGGCCACCGCCGGCTGGCACGACGTCCGGCTGGTCCTGCCCTACTTCGTGCTCACCGCGGTGGTGGTGCTGCTGCACCGGCGCGAGCTGGACGTGCTCGCCGTCGGCGACGACGAGGCGACCAGTCTCGGCCTGCACCCGCAGCGCTCCCGATACCTGCTGATCACCGCCGCCTCGCTGGGCACCGCCGCCGCGGTCTCCGCGTCCGGCCTGATCGGCTTCGTCGGCATCATCGTGCCGCACACCGTACGGCTGCTCGCCGGGTCCAGCTACCGGGTGATCCTGCCGCTGTCGATGCTCTTCGGCGGGGCGTTCCTGGCCCTGACCGACGTGGTCGCGCGGACCGCCGCCGCCCCGGCCGAGATCCCGATCGGCGTGGTCACCGCGCTGCTCGGCGGCCCGTTCTTCGTCCTCGTCCTGCGCACCTCCCGCCGGGTGTTCACATGAGCGCCGTCGAGGTGCGGGACCTGCGGGTCGAGCTGGGCGGCACGCCGATCCTGGCCGGCGTGGACCTGACCGTCGCCGTGGGCGAGTGGGTCACGGTGATCGGCCCGAACGGCGCCGGCAAGTCGACCCTGCTGCGCGCCGTCGGCGGCCTGCTCGTCGCGCCGGGCGCGGTCTCCCTCTTCGGTACGCCGATCCAGTCGCTGCGTCGTCGCGACCGGGCCCGGGTCGTCGCCACGGTGGCCCAGTCCCCGGTGGTCCCGGCCGGCATGTCGGTCCTCGACTACGTGCTGCTCGGGCGGACCCCGTACATCCCGCCGCTGGGTCGGGAGTCGGCGGCGGACCTGGCCGCGGTGCACGAGGTGCTGGACCGGCTGGACCTGGTGGAGTTCGACCGCCGGGAGCTGGCCACCCTGTCCGGTGGCGAGCGGCAGCGGGTTTTCCTGGCCCGGGCGCTGGCCCAGGGAGCCACCCTGCTGCTGCTCGACGAGCCGACCAGCGCGCTGGACATCGGCCACCAGCAGGAGGTGCTGGAACTGGTCGACCAGCTGCGCCGCGAGCACGAGCTGACCGTGCTGGCCACCATGCACGACCTCTCCGTCGCCGGCGAGTACGCCGACCGGCTCGTGCTCCTCGCCGACGGCCGCGTCGCCGCCCAGGGCACCCCCGGGGCGGTCCTCACCGAGGACCTCCTGGCGAAGCACTACCGCGCCCACGTCCGCGTCGTCCAGGGCGACCACGGCCCCCTCGTCGTCCCCGTCCGCCCCCGCTGACCCCTCCCTCCCGCCGCCCCCGCCCTCCTACCCCGGCGAGCGTGGGGTCAGCGGAGGGCGGTGACGTGGAAGAGGGCGCCCTGGGGGTCGCGGAGGGCGGCGGTGCGGCCGGCGGGGTTGTCCTTCGGCGGGACGAGGATGGTGCCGCCGAGTTCGGCGGCGCGGGCGGCGGTGGCATCGGCGTCCTCGACCGCGAAGAACACCGACCAGTACGCCGGCAGGTCATCCGGCAGCGGCTCCAGCTGCGGCATCATGCCCGCGACGATCCGGGCGCCGCAGCGCCAGCCGGTGTAGGTGACCGGGTCGGCCGGTCGCTCCTCCGGGTGCCAGCCGAAGACCAGCGCGTAGAAGTCCTTCGCCCGCTCGGGATCGGGGGTCACCAGCTCGTTCCAGCACAGCGACCCGGGCGCGTTGAACAGCTCGGCCCCGCGCATCGCCATCGGCTGCCAGACGCTGAACACGGCGCCCGCCGGGTCGGCGAGGACCGCCATCCGGCCCTGGTCGAGGACGTCGAACGGGGCGACCACCACCTGGCCGCCGGCGGCCGCCACCCGGGTGGCCACCAGGTCCGCGTCGTCCGTCGCCACGTACGTGGACCAGATCGGCACCTGGTCCGGGCTGGCCGGTGGGCCGGCCGCGGCGACCGCCTTGCCGCCCTTGAGGAAGATCGTGTAGCCACCGGCCGCCGGCTCCGGGGAGACCCGCCCGGTCCAGCCGAACAGCTGCGGGTAGAACCGCTTCGCGTCCTCCAGCCCCGGGGTGGCCAGGTCGGCCCAGCAGGGCGTGCCGGGCTCGACGCCGTTCACGTTGACCCCTCTCGCCGGTGGGTGGCCCGGTCGGCACGCCCTGCCGGCATCGTGGCACCGTCCCGTCGCCCGCCGGGCCGTAATCGGACATTTGCTCAAGTGAAGCGGCGTCCCTCGTCCCTCCGGTACGCCCAGTCGGTGGCGGCCGCCCACATCAGCTCCACCGCGCCCCGGGTGGGCAGGTAGGGGGGCGATCGCCCGGATGAAGCCCGGCGCGTCGTCCGGGCCGGAGAGCAGGCCACCGCCGAAGGCCAGCGGGAAGAAGATCAGCTGCGCGACCACGATCGCCGCCTTGCTCGGCATCGAGTAGCCGATGGCCAGGCCCAGCAGGGTGAACGGCACGGAGATCACCGCGACCGTGCCGATGGCGACCAGGAAGTCCAGCGGCGTGATCGCGGCGGCGGTCGCCACTGCGGCGATCACCACCACGGGCAGCATCGACACGTACGTCAGCACCAGGCCGGCCAGGATCCGCCCGGCGAAACGCGGCACCGGGCCGGCCGGCAGGGTACGGGTGTAAGGGCTCCACGGCTGCACCCGGTCCTCGGCCACCCCGGCGCCGTACTGGAAGATGTTCGCGGTCAGCACCCCGCTACCTGCCTATCGCGTCGGCGCCAACCCCGCCGCCCCGCAAAGCGGCGACGATCGCCTACTGTGGTAACCCGTCGCCCGCGTCACACCGGGGGCGTGCGGCTGTCGACTGGACACTGGGGAGGGTCCCGTGACAAGTCCGAGCAGGAACCTGGACGTGCAACCGGAGGCGTTGACCGCCTTCGCCGCCGCCTCGCGGGACCGGGCGGCCCGGTTCCGGGAGCTGAACCGGGTCTTCAACGACGGGCACGTGCCCCGGCACGCCTTCGGCATCATGCCGGCGTCGTTCAGCCTCGCCGCCGCGTACGCCGAGCAGTTCGAGGCGTGCCTGACCGGGCTGGCGGAGGGTGCCGAGGTGATGGCCGACATCGCCGAGGGGATCGACGACACCGCCGACGCGTACACCGGAACCGACGTCGGGACCACCGACCTGTTCGCGCCGGGCGCCTGAGGGGGAATCGATGAGCACTGAGGCGCTGCAGCGCAACAAGACCTACTTCGAGCAGATCGTGTCGGGCACGCCCGACCCGTTCAAGCCGCTCTCCCAGGCGGTGCTCTGGCCGTTCAACGAGCTGCTGGAACTGGTCGCCGGCGAACCGGACGACCTGATGAAGGCGGCCCAGCTCGCGCTGACCACCGGCGAGGCGGTCCGGCAGATCGCCGGGGACCAGATCGCCGACCGGGCCCGGCTGCGCGGCGCCTGGGACGGGGACGCGGCGGAGAAGTTCCACGCTTCGATGGAGTCCGTCGAGGAGGCCATCGAGGAGCTGGCCAAGGGGCTGGACGGCACCACGGAGGTGCTGGTCGACGCGGCGAACGCCGCGGTCGACGCGTTCAACCTCCTGGTCGAGCTGATCCTGGAGTTCCTGCTCTGGTTCCTCACCGAGGTGATCATCGCGGCGGTGGCCGCCGTGCTCAGCGCGGGCGTGACGCTGGCTGCGACGGTGGTCCGGGTGCTGGCCCGGCTCGCCACCACGGTCGGCCGGATGGTCAAGATCGTGGCCCGGTTCGCCGAGATCCTCACCAAGCTGGTCACCAAGCTGGAGAAGATCGCCCAGCTGCTCACCAAGTACCGCAAGACCGTGATGGAGCTGCGCAAGGCCAAGAAGGCGTACCGGGCGTGGAACAAGTCCGGCTACACCAAGGAGGCGTTGCAGTTCAAGCTCAAGCGGACCGCCCTCCTGTTCCCCGGCAAGTACGCGATCAACAAGGTGTCACCGGTGAACGTGCCGGGCATCGGCGGCGCCCTGCTGGACACCGGGGTCGGCATGTACGACATCTCCGACGGGCACAAGGACCGCAACTACCTGGTGGACGGCACGTACAAGGAGGACCTGGGCCCGTACACCCGGGGCGTGCAGAACGTCTTCGACTCGATCGTGAACTGAGAGGCAGCCATGACGTCCTTCCCCGCCCTGGATCGGATCGAGGCGCTGGCCCGCAACCTGGACGGGTGGCAGCGTGAGCTCGGCGCGCGGATGGCCGAGCTGGAGCAGAGCAGCGCCCAGGGGGTGAGCGACTCGGGCCTGGTCACCGTGACGGCCGCCGCCGACGGCAAGATCCTCTCCACCGAGATCAACGCCCGGGCCATGCGGCTCGACTCGTACACCCTGGCCGAGGAGCTCACCGCCGCGGCCAACCGCGCCCAGGAGGCCGCCGCCGCCCGGGTCCGCGAGATCGTCGGCGAGGTCATGGGCAACGCGCCGGCCGCGGAGCGCCGCACCGACGACGACTACGGCTACGACCGATACTGAGCCGATGGACGGCACGAGTTACCTCGACCGGATCGGCCAGCTCGTCGAGCCGGGCGAGCAGGTGCTGGCGCACGCGCAGACGGAGATCGGCGGCGGGGTCACGCCCCCGCCGCCGCCGGACGAGACGGCCCCCGACGCCCCCGGCCGGGCGACCGTCACCTCGGTGCTGCTCAACCTGCTCGTCCCGCTGGCCACCTGGGACCGCGGCGACCGGCTGGTGGACCTGATCGGCTGGGGCATCGCCGGCCGGGGTGCCCCCGGCTCGGCCGCCTCCCGGCTGCACCGGGCGGTCAACCCGGCCCGGCCGGACGGGAAGCTGCGGCACACGGTGCTCGCCGTCACCGACCGGCGGTTGCTGGTCTGCGTCACCGGTGCGGTGAAGCTGCTGTCCAACCGGGAGGACGACGAGCGGTCGCTGGCCGAGACCCGGATCGCCTGGGCGGCGCCCCGGGCGGAGGTGGCGTCGGCCCGGGTGGGCTGGCACCGGCTCAACCCGAAGCGGCTGCGGATCGACTTCACCGACGGCTCCTGGCTGGCCTTCACCGTGCCGGTCGCCGAGTCGGGCGCGCCGCTCCGCGCCATCGCCGCCGCCCTGGCCGGCTGACGCGCCACTCCACCGCGTCGCGCGCTTGATCGACTCGCAAGCCGAGCGGATCGTGCTTGACCGGACGGGCTCAGGCGGCCAGCGGGTCGGGCAGCGGGTCGCGGTGGAGTACCGCAAGGCCGGAGACGGCCCGGGTCAGCACCACGTAGAGGCGGTGCAGGCCGCGCGGCTCGGCGGCCACGATCGCGGCCGGCTCGACGACCACCACGTGGTCGTACTCCAGCCCCTTGACGAGGGTCGCCGGGACCACGGTGACCCGCGCCGCGGCCTCCACGTCGTCGGCGGTCGCGGTCTCCACCCCCGCCGCGGCCAGCGCCGCGCGCAGCCGCTCCACCGCGTGGTCGGCGGCGATCACGCCGATCGAGCCGTCGTGGTCGAGCGCCGCCCGCACCTCGGTCACCGTCGCCGCGACCAGGTCGTCCACCGTACGCACGGCCAGCGCCCCGTCGTGGCGCAGCGACTCCGCCGGGGGTACGTCGACCGCCAGCGCCGGCAGCAGCCGGTTGGCGAACGCGACCACCGCGGCCGGCACCCGGAAGCCGACGCTCAGCGGCACCACGACCGCGTCCGGCTTGCCCAGGTGGGCCAGGGACTCCCGCCAGTCGGTGGCGGCCCAGGGCGCGGTGCCCTGGGCCAGGTCGCCGAGGAGGGTGATCGAGCCGTGCTCGCTGCGCCGGGCGATGGCCCGGCACTGCATGGGGGAGAGGTCCTGCGCCTCGTCGACCACCACGTGCCCGAAGCCGGCCGGCCGCTCGATCAGCCCGGCCGCCTCGTCGATCAGCACCGCGTCCGCGGCGGTCCACCTCGTCGCCTTCGGGGTACGGCCGAGCCTGCTCGAGCGGAGCAGTTCCTGCTCCTGCGTGGTGAGCAGGCCGTCGGCGGCGGCGGCGAGCGCCTCGGGGTCGGTGAGCATGGTGTGCAGCAGTCCCTCCGCGGTGAGCGCCGGCCAGACCGTGTCGAGGAAGGCGGTGACCGGCTTGGCCTTGCCCATCCGCCGCAGCCAGGCGTCGCTGGGTGACTCGGCCCGGCGCGCCTCGGACTGGCGTTGCAGCAGCCCCACCACCCGGGCCCGGACCCGCTCCCGCCCGGTCGCGTACGGCAGCCCCTCCCGGCGGGTCCCCTCGACCACCCGGTGCAGCGCGTCGAGGCCGATCCGCCAGCGGAACGAGCCGTCCGACACCATGATCGGCTCGGTGGGCGTGCCGATGTGCCCGTCGACCGCCCGGCGCAGCACCTCGGCCATCCGGACGTCGTGCTTGAAGGTGGCGACGGCGGGATCGTCGACGCCGCGTACCGGCACCCGGCCGACCAGATCCTCCACCGTGGCCTGCTCCACCTCGACCTCGCCGAGGGCGGGCAGCACCGCCGCGATGTACGACAGGAACGCCCGGTTCGGCCCGACGATCAGCACGCCGGACCGGCGCAGCCGCTCGCGATGCAGGTAGAGCAGGTACGCGGCGCGGTGCAGCCCGACCGCCGTCTTGCCGGTGCCCGGCGCCCCTTGCACGCAGATCGAGTCGGCCAGGTCGGCCCGGACCAGCTCGTCCTGCTCGGGCTGGATGGTGGCGACGATGTCCCGCATCGGGCCGACGCGCGGCCGCTCGATCTCGGCGGTGAGGATCCGGCTGGCCGTGCCCAGCTCCTCGCCCCGGTCGAGGTGTTCGTCCTCGAAGCTGGTCAGCAGGCCCGCGCTGAACCCGAACCGGCGCCGGACGGCGACACCCTGGGGGTCACGGGCGCTGGCCCGGTAGAACGACCGGGAAACCGGGGCCCGCCAGTCCAGCACCATCGGCTCGCCCAGCTGGTCGGTGACGTGCCGCCGCCCGACGTGGTACACCCCGACGACTTCGTCGTCGGGACCGGCCTCCCCGCTGTGCCGGCTGTCGGCGGTCCCGCCGAAGTCCAGCCGGCCGAAGAAGAGTGGGGTGGTCGGGTCGTCGGCCAGCTCCTTGACCCGGCGGGCCATGTGCCGGCCCAACTGCTCGGCGGTGTAGGCGTCCCCGGCCACCTTGTCGCCGGTGGCGAAGAGGGCCTCGGCGCGCTCACGCATCCGCCCGAGCGCGGCGCGGGACGCCGCCAGATGGTCGCGTTCGGCGACGAGTTCGGCGTCCAGGCTGGTTGAGGCAGCTTCCAGGTCGGTTGCGGGCACAGAGAACTCCCATGGCTCAACAAGATGCTCGCTCGCGTATCCAGGGCGGTTGGCCGGCTCCCGGCGCGGGGACGTCCGCTGCGGTGCGTGCTCACCGCGGCCGTCAAGCGGCCATCCACGATACGGACGCGGCCCCCGACTCGCCACCGAATTTCGATCGTGGGTGTCGGCTTGCCGCGAAGGAAGACCTTCCCCGTCCGTGCGGGGCGATCGCCCCGGGCGGGATCATTGGGGGCATGACCGAGGCGCGCCCCGAACAGCGTCGGGTGACGATCAGCGACCCGCAGGTGATGCGGGCCCTGGCCCACCCGGCCCGCATGGCGATCATGGAACACCTCAGCACGGTGGAGGGCGGTGCGACCGCCACCGAGTGCGCCGAAATTGCCGGACTCTCCCCGAGCGCCACCAGCTACCACCTGCGGGAGCTGGCGAAGTACGGGCTGATCGAGGAGGCCCCCAGCCGGGGTGACGCCCGGGAGCGGGTCTGGCAGGCGTTCAGCCCGTCGTACTACGTCGAGTCGGGCCCGGACGCCGACTCCGAGGCCCGTGCCGCCGAGGCGGCCCTGGTCGAGGCCCACATGGCCCGGGACAGCCAGCGCGTCCGGGACTGGATCCAGCGGGCGCCGGACGAGCCGCGCGAGTGGTACGAGGCGGCCTGGTTCAGCGACAGCCTGCTGCTGCTCACCGCCGAGGAACTGACGCGGCTCAACAACACGATCCAGGAGTTGATCGGCCCGTACCGGCGGCGGTTGCGGACAGACCCGCCCGAAGGCGCCCGAAGCGTCGCCGTGCAGTACCGGGCGCTGCCCATCGATTGACGGCGGGGATTGCGCGATCCAGGTGTGAAGGATTATTTTCGAAGTATGTCCTTCACATCTGGTCCGTCGCGCTGGTCCGACGTCTGGCTGGTCACCGGCTCCCGTGCCGTCTCCACCTGCGGGGACTTCCTTGCCGCCACCGCCCTGACCCTCGCCCTCCAGTCCGCCGGCGCGGGCGGGCTCGCGGTGTCCGGGCTGATGCTCGCCGCCACCCTGCCGCTGGTGGCGCTCGCCCCGCTGACCGGCCGGCTCGCCGACCGGGTGGACAGCCGGCTCCTGCTGGTGGTCGCCGGCCTCGGCCAGGCCGCCGTCTGCCTCGCGCTCGCGTACGCCGGTCATCCGGCCCTGGTCATCGCGCTGGTGGCGCTGCTCGCGGCCGGCCTCGCGGTCACCCAGCCGGTGCTGTCGGCGTTGGTGCCGGCCATGGTCCGGGCCGAGGACCTGCCCCGGGCCGCCGCACTCAACCAGACCGCCGGCACGCTCGGCGCGCTGGCCGGACCGGCGCTGGCCGGGGTGCTGGTCGGCGGCTTCGGCGCCCGGCTGCCGCTGCTGCTGGACGCCGCCAGCTACCTCGCGCTGGTCGCCGCCGGGCTGCTGATCCGGACCCGCCGGGGTGGCAGCCGGCGACCGGCCGCGGTGCCGGCCACCGGCACGCCCACCGCGCCCGCGGCCGGCTGGCGGCTCCGCCGGGACCCACTGCTGGTCGCGATGATCACCACCATCGCCGGGGTGATCGCCGCCGTGGGGGCGATCAACGTGGTCGAGGTCTTCTTCATCCGCGAGACCCTGCACAGCTCCGCCACCATGTACGGCCTGGTCACCGGTTCGTGGACGCTCGGCATCCTGGTCGGGGCGTGGCTTTTCGCCCGGGTGGCCCGGCGGTTGGTCGACGACGGCCGGCTGCTCGTCGGCTACCTCGCCCTGCTCGCCGGGTGCTGCCTGATGATCCTGCTCTCCGCCGCGGCGCCCTCCGCACTGCTGCTGGTGCCGGTGTGGCTGCTCGGAGGCGTGGGCAACGGCGGCGCGAACGTCTTCGACAACGTGCTGCTGGCCCGGCGGGTGCCCGAGGCGTCGCGCGGCCGGGCGTACGCCGCGCTCAGCGCCTCCGTCCAGGGCGCGTCGATGGTCGGCTTCCTGCTCGGCGGTCTCCTGCTCGAGGTGGCCACGCCCCGGCTCCTGGTCGCCGGCTGCGGCGTCGCCGGGCTGCTGGTGATCGCGCTGGTCGTGCCGTCGGTCGCCCGGGCCGTCCGGGCCGGGCGGGCATCGGTCACCGCCCCGGCACCCGCCACCGCACCTCCGGCCGGGCCGGCGGACCCGGCGCCCGGTGCGGAGTTGGCCACTCCGGCCCCCTCCCGCTGAACCGGACCCGGCGGGCGGCGATACGGTCGGGGCATGGCTGACCGCGTCGCCCGCCCTAGGGTCGGGCACATCCAGTTCCTCAACTGCCTGCCCATCTACTGGGGGCTGATGCGGTCCGGCGCCCTGATCGACGTCGATCTGCACAAGGACTCGCCGGACCGGCTGAACGCCGCGCTGGTCGCCGGTGACCTGGACATCGGGCCGATCTCGCTGGTGGAGTACCTGCGGAACGCCGACGAGCTGCTGCTCCTGCCCGACCTGGCGGTCGGCAGCGACGGCCCGGTGCTCTCGGTCAACGTGGTCTCCACGAAGCCGCTCACCGAGCTGGACGGGGCGCGGGTCGCGCTCGGCTCCACCTCGCGTACCGGCGTGCTGCTGGCCCAGCTGCTGCTCGGCGAGCGGTACGGCGTCCGCCCCGAGTACTTCCGCTGCCCGCCGGACCTGACCCAGATGCTGCTGGAGGCCGACGCCGGCGTGCTGATCGGCGACGTGGCGCTGCGCGCCCTCTACGAGGCGCCCCGCAAGGGCCTCGAGGTGACCGACCTCGGGCAGGCCTGGCGGGACTGGACCGGTCTGCCGATGGTCTTCGCGGTCTGGGCGGTCCGCCGGGACTTCGCCGCCGCCCACCCCGGGTTGGTCAAGGAGGTGCACGAGGCGTTCCTGCGCTCCCGTGACCTGTGCCTGGCCGAGCTGGACCAGGTGGCCGAGGCGGCGGCCCGCTGGGAGCCCTTCGACGCCGCGACCCTCGCCACCTACTTCCGTACCCTCGACTTCTCGCTCGGCGAGCGGCAGGTGGCCGGGCTCCGGGAGTTCGCCCGCCGGGCCGCCGCCCTCGGCGAGGTGCCGGCCCTGCCGGCGAACGGGCCGGAGTTCTTCCAGGGCTGAAGCCCCGGTTGAGACGACGAAGCGGGGGGGGGGGGGGGGGGAGAGGGAAGAGGGGGGGGGGGGGGGGGGGGGGGGGGGGGGGGGGGGGGGGGGGAGGGGGGGGGGGGGGGTGGGGGGGGCCTC
>NZ_JBVJJA010000001.1:0-30144 GCF_055586005.1 Micromonospora sp. NPDC051924 | reverse complement strand
TGGGTTCTCCTTCTCTCTCCCCCCCCCTCCCCCCCTCCCCCCCCCCCCCCCCCCCCCCCCTCTCCCCCCCCCCCCCCCCCCCCCCCCCCCCCCCCCCCCCCCCCCCCCGCTTCACGCAGCGGGTGGGATCAGGTGGCGTCGCGGAGCAGCGCCTCGGTGATCCGTTCGCAGGCCTTCATGCCGTAATCCCACCCGCCACCGGCGCTGAAGGGGGTACGGACCATCACGCCCATCGTCCAGGTGTCGCCGATCGCCAGGCAGTTGACGTGGTACTCCTGCTCCTTCTGCCGGTCGATCCACCCGTTCTTGATGGCGATCTGCTTCTGTTCGGCAGCCGGGAACGCCTTGCGGATGCCGAAGTCGCCGACGCCGCGGACCAGCCGCATCTCGTTGAGCAGCCACTTGGTCCACTTCGGTCCGGCCGCCCGGCCGTCGTCGATGCAGAGGCCGAGCCGCGCGGTGTCCCGGGGCGACAGCATGGTCCGGCTCCAGCCGCCGTCGCTGGCGACCTTGCTGTCGGTCAGCTTGCAGATCGAGATCAGCCGCTTGATCGAGGCCGAACCGCCCACACTCTCGTAGAACTCCTGTGCCCGGGTGTTGTCGCTGTCCCGGATGATCTGCGTGGCGTCGTCCAGCTTCGCGTCGCTCGGGGTCTTCCCCGCCTCGGCGCTCCGGCGCAGGTAGTCGGCGACCACCCAGGACTTGATCATCGACGCGGTGGTGCTGGTCTCGTTCATGTTCTTCGAGCCGATGATCTTCCCGGTCCGCTTGTCCAGGACGCTCCAGGCGTACCAGCCCTTGATGCCGAGGTCGTCGAGCTCCTGGGCCTGGAACGGAAGCGGCTCCAGCGAGGGCGAGGGCGATGGCTGGGTCCGCGTGCTGCGGTCGGTGGGCGCACCGGTGGCCCGGCCGCTCGCGGTGCCGGTGTGCGAGGCGGCGGTGGGGCGGAACGGCGAGCCCGGCACGAACCGGAGCGAGACCAGCACCAGCCCGACCAGGATCACCGCGACAGCGCTGTACGTCAGCGGCCGGTGGTCGCTACCCGGCCGACGGCGGGCGCCCGCCATCAGAGCTTCCCCGGCTGCTGCGGCACCTTGAGGGCGGCGCCGGGCTGCGGGGTCACCAGCTGGGTGGCGACGCTGGCGCAGATCTTCGCGCCGTACGAGGGGTTCTTCGTGTTGCCGGCGCCGGGATAACGCATCATCACCGCCAGGGTCCAGTCGTCGGTCACCGCGAGGCAGTTGACGTGCCACTGGCCGTCGGCCCAGAGCATGGTGAAGCCGTTCTTGATGCTGACCGGACCCTGCGACGTGATCGAGTCGGGCAGGCCGTCGATGATGCCCCAGTGACCGCCCTGGACGGCGTCGGACTTCTGGTCCTTGACGCCGCCCCGCGTGTTGGCCATCTCGTTGAGCACCCACTTCGTCCACTTCGGCCCGGCGGCCGTGCCGTCGCCGATGCAGTCGCCCATGCGCACCGCGTCGCGCGGTGACATCTGGGTGTACGCCCACTTGGCGCGGTCGGGATAAATCTTCGTGTCGGTCAGCTTGCACATCTTGATCAGCCGGTCCAGCACCGGCTTGCGCCCGCCGGCGTTGTAGAGCGCCTCGGCGGAGATGTCGTTGCTGTCCCGGATGGCGGTGACGGCCTGCGTCCTGCGCGTTGCGCTGAGCGGCTTGCCGTCGAGTTCACGCAGGTAGTCGGAGACGATCCACGCCTTGATCATCGACTCGGTCGAGTTGGTGGACTTCATGTTCGGGGCACCGCTGATCTTGCCGGTCTTCCGGTCCATCAGCGCCCAGGAGAAGAACTTGCCCTGGAAGTTCACCGAGACCGGGGCGTCGGCGAGGGTCGGCGGGGGCGGCGCGGTGGGCGTCGGGGCGGGCACGTTCGCCGTGCCGCCGCCGCCGATGCCGCCGAGGCTGGGCAGCGCGTCGCCGCCGGAGAGGCGGGCGTACGCGGCGGGCACCAGCATGACGCCACCGAGGAGGACCGCCACGATGGCGAGCACCAGGGTCACGCGAGGTCGCATGAGTGGGCGAGCTCCAGATGTCTGGCCGGGGGGACCGGCTGTTCCGAATGGGTACGGCCTGATCGCCGAGGCCGGGGGAAGTGGCCTGGAGTTGGATGGCGATCGTCAGCAGCCGATCGGTGTGCCGGGCGAAGTCTACTTCCGGACCGGCTCGACGCCAGTACCCGACGGCCGGCGACTCGCCAAGAAGGCGGGACAATAGACCGCTTTGCCGCGCTTGGGAGGATTCAACTTCTACGCGTGGCCGATGTCACAGAGTTTGCGCTGCTCGGCCCCTCTCACCGCAAGCGGTCATCCGGTGACGTACGGTGCGCCCGGAAACCTGTTACACCCTCTGGTGTCATCGGGCGCGAGCTGTAACACTGGCCTCATGTATGGCAACGACTTCGCCCCGCTCGAGGACGGTCCGGGCGGCGGCCTGCTCGGCGAGGTGGAGGCGGCGGAGGCGGCGCTGCGGGAGGCCGCGGCGCGGGCCCGGCGCGGTGGCCCGGCCCCCGACGAGGACCTCGAGGCGTACTTCGCGGACGTGATCGACGCCGATCAGAAGATCGAACCGCGGGACTGGATGCCGGAGGCGTACCGGAAGACCCTGATCCGGCAGATCGCCCAGCACGCGCACTCCGAGATCATCGGGATGCAGCCGGAGGGGAACTGGATCAGCCGCGCTCCCTCGCTCAAGCGCAAGGCGATCCTGCTGGCCAAGGTCCAGGACGAGGCCGGCCACGGCCTCTACCTCTACGCCGCGGCGGAGACCCTGGGGGTCAGCCGGGACGAGCTGGTGGAGCTGCTGCTCGACGGCCGGCAGAAGTACAGCTCGATCTTCAACTACCCGACCTTGAACTGGGCCGACGTGGGTGCGATCGGCTGGCTGGTCGACGGCGCGGCGATCGTCAACCAGGTCCCGCTCTGCCGCTGCTCCTACGGCCCATACGCCCGGGCGATGATCCGGGTCTGCAAGGAGGAGTCGTTCCACCAGCGGCAGGGCTACGAGATCCTGCACACCCTGGGGCACGGCACCCCGGCGCAGAAGGCGATGGCCCAGGACGCCGTCGACCGCTGGTGGTACCCCTCGCTGGCGATGTTCGGCCCGCCGGACGGAGACTCGACGCACAGCGCAAAGTCGATGGCCTGGAAGATCAAGCGCTTCTCCAACGACGAACTGCGACAGCGCTTCGTCGACATGTGCGTCGGCCAGGCGGAGGTGCTCGGCCTGACCCTCCCCGACCCGGACCTGCGCTGGAACGACGAGCGCCAGGCGTACGACTACAGCCAGCCCGACTACGACGAGCTGATGCGGGTGATCAAGGGCGACGGCCCGTGCAACCGGGAGCGGATGGCGCACCGGCGCCGCGCCCATGCCGAGGGCGCCTGGGTGCGCGAGGCCGCCGCGGCGTACGCGGCGAAGCAGCAGAACAAGGAGAAGGTGGCCGCATGAGCAAGGAGACGTCGCCTCTGTGGGAGGTCTTCGTGCGGGCCCGGCGCGGGCTGTCGCACACCCACGTCGGCAGCCTGCACGCCCCCGACGCCGAGCTGGCCCTGCGCAACGCCCGGGACCTCTACACCCGCCGCCAGGAGGGCGTCTCCATCTGGGTGGTGCCGGCGAGCGCGATCACCGCGTCCAGCCCGGACGAGAAGGACGCCTTCTTCGACCCGGCCGCCGACAAGGTCTACCGCCACCCCACCTTCTACGAGGTACCGGACGGGGTGGCCCACCTGTGAACGGCCCGTTCGACTTCACCCTCGCCCTCGGCGACGACGCGCTGATCGCCGCGCAGCGGCTCGGCGAGTGGACCTCCCGCGCGCCGGAGATGGAGGAGGACATCGCGCTGGCCAACATCGCCCTCGACCAGCTCGGTGCGGCCCGCCTGCTGCTCACGTACGCGGGCGAGCTGGAGGGCGCCGGCCGGGACGAGGACGCGCTGGCGTACCTGCGCGACGACCGGGAGTTCCGCAGCTGCCTGCTGGTCGAGCTGCCCAACGGGGACTTCGCGGTCACCATGGCGAAGCTGTTCTTCCTGGCCGCGTACCAGCTCCCGCTCTACACCGCGCTGGCCGGGTGCGCCGACGAGCGGCTGGCCGCGATCGGGGCGAAGGCACGCAAGGAGTCCGCGTACCACCTGGACCACGCGGCGCTCTGGGTGAAGCGGCTCGGCGACGGCACCGAGGAATCGCACCGGCGCATGCAGGCGGCGGTGGACCAGGTCTGGCCGTACACCCACGAACTGTTCACGGCGGACCCGGCGGCGCCGGTCGACCCGGCCACCCTGCGGGCCGACTTCGACGCCTGCGTCTCCGCCGTGCTGGACGAGGCGACCCTGACCCGTCCGGAGACCGGCTGGACCCCGGGCGGCGGCCGGGAGGGCGTGCACACCGAGCACCTCTCGTACCTGCTGGCCGAGATGCAGGTGCTGCACCGCGCCCACCCGGGAGCGAAGTGGTGAGTGACCCCAGGGCGGCCGTGGCGGCGGTGGTGGACCCGGAGATCCGGGTCATCACCATCGACGAGCTGGGCATCCTGCGGTCGGTCGACGATGACCCGGCCACCGGCCGGGTCGTCGTCACCATCACCCCCACCTACACCGGCTGCCCGGCGATGGACGTGATCCGGGCGGACATCCGCCGCGCGCTCGCCGCCGCCGGTCACCCCGACGCCGAGGTCCGTACGGTGCACGCCCCGGCGTGGAGCACCGACTGGATCTCGGAGAGCGGCCGGGCCAAGCTGGCCGCCGCCGGCATCGCCCCGCCCGCGCCCGCCGCCCGGGGCGGCAACGTGGTGCCGCTGACCCTCGCGGTGCGCTGCCCGCGCTGCGGCTCGCCGGAGACCGAGCAGGTCAGCCGCTTCGGCTCCACCGCCTGCAAGGCCCTCTGGCGCTGCCGCGCCTGCTCCGAACCCTTCGACCACCTGAAGGCGCTGTGACTGTCACCATCACCCGACCGGTCCGTCGCCGGCCGGTCTTCCACCCGCTCCCCGTCGCCGCCGTCGACCGGCTCACCGACGACGCCGTGGCGATCACCTTCGCGGTGCCCGAGGAGCTGCGGGAGACCTTCGCGTTCTCCGCCGGCCAGCACCTCACCGTGCGGCGCGCCGGGGAGAACGGCGAGGACGTGCGGCGGTCGTACTCGATCTGCTCGACGCCGGACGAGCTGGCCCGGCACGGCCGGCTGCGGATCGGGGTGCGGGAGATTCCCGGTGGTGCCTTCTCCGCGTACGCCTGCGGGGCGCTGCGCGGCGGCGACACCGTGGAGGTGCTGCCCCCGCTGGGGCACTTCACCACGGCCTTCGCGCCGGACCGGGTCCGCCACTACGGCGCGGTGGTGGCCGGTTCCGGCATCACCCCGGTGCTCTCGCTGGTCGCCACCGCGCTGTCCGTCGAGCCGGCCAGCACCTTCACCCTGGTGTACGGCAACCGGACGGCGAACTCGGTGATGTTCGCCGAGGAACTGGCCGACCTGAAGGACCGGTGGCCGACCCGGCTGCACGTGGTGCACGTGCTCTCCCGGGAGCAGGGCGAGTCGCCGCTGCTCTCCGGGCGGATCGACGCCGAGCGGCTGACCCGGCTGCTGGACACGATCGTCCCCGGCGACGCCATCGAGGAGTGGTTCCTCTGCGGCCCGTACGGGATGGTGGTGGACGCCAGGGCGGTGCTCACCGACCGGGGCCTGCCCGAGGCCGCGGTGCGCACCGAGCTGTTCCACGTCGACGCGCCGCCGGAGCCGGTCCGCCGTCCGGCCGACGAGCCCGGCACCGGCGCCGAGGTGACCATCGTGCTGGACGGGCGCTCGTCGAGCTTCACCATGGGGCGCGACGAGCGGGTGCTGGACGCGGCCCTGAAGGTCCGCGGCGAGCTGCCGTACGCCTGCAAGGGCGGGGTCTGCTCGACCTGCAAGGCCAAGGTGGTCGAGGGTGAGGTGACCATGGCCCGCAACTACGCGCTGGAGCCGGACGAGGTGGCCGCCGGGTACGTGCTGACCTGCCAGTCCAGCCCGGTGACCGACAAGCTCACGGTCGACTACGACGCCTGAGGCGCGCCGTCAGCCATTCTCGCCGAGGCAGAGCAGCAGCTCCTGAGACTTCCGCTGCTCGGTGTAGCTCGCGACCGTACCGGGGAACTGCGCGCACCGCGCATCGTCGGTGCTGTCCTCGACCTTGCCCACGACGACGTAGGCGGCGGTCGGGTCGCCGCAGTCGATGACCGTGACATCCGCGTCCGCGCCCGTGCCCTCGGCGCGGACGCAGTCGCCGACCTCCGCGTAGGCGGGATCGGTGGAGATGCCCCAGGCGACCACGCCGGCGATCGCCACGGGCGCGACCAGGCCGAGCGCCGCGGCCCGCTGGAACACGGGCTTGCCGGGCACCGCGGGCAGGCCCGGCGCGCCCGGCACCGACTCGCCGAGGCGGCCGAGCCGGACCCGGGTGATGAGGTTCCCGAACAGGACCAGCGGGGTGATGATCATGGAGAGGAAGCCCCACCAGCCCTGCCAGAGCGTCTTCGCGCTCATGTCCCGGCAGATCGCGATGCCGCACGACCGGCAGAACGGGCCGTGCTGGGTGAGCACCCGCATGAAGACGATGAAGCCCTGGTGCCCGTGCAGCGACGCCTTGATCGCCGGGATCGACCCGCAGAAGCGGCAGGTGAGGGCGGTGGTGGCGCGGCCGGACCGGTACCGATGCCGCCGGTCCTCGGTGATCCCACGGTGGACGTGGCGGCCGCCCTCGCCGAGTCGCGGGACGAGGAGCGCTGGTGATCTACCTCGATTCCGCGGCGGTCATCAAGATGCTCCGGCGAGAGGAAGAGACACCGGACCTCATCGCGTGGCTCAACGACCGCGCGGGCACCGCGCTGGTCTCGTCGGCTCTGGTCGAGGTGGAGGTGCCACGGGCGCTCCGTCGGGCCGCGCCGCAGGCGCTGGTCGGCGTTCCGTCGGTGCTGGGACGGCTCTACCGCGTCGAGATCGACGTGGCCGTCCGCGCGGCTGCCGGCGCCTACGCCGAGCCGCTGCTGCGCAGCCTGGACGCCATCCACCTCGCCACGGCGGAGATCCTGGCCGCGCAGGCCGGCGCCGACTTCGTCGCCTTCGTCACCTACGACGGGCCGTTGCTGGACGCGGCCAAGGGGGTCGGTCTGCCGGTGGCCAGCCCCGGAATGGCCTGAGCCGATCGGTGGGGCGCCCGTCACCGGGGGCGGAGTGCCGTGCCGGCGTTCGGACGGGCGACGTAGGCTCGGGGACGTGACGGTGAGCCGGGAGATCGACGACATCCTGCAGCGCGGCGCGGACGGCGGGCGGATCAGGCCCGAGGAGGCCCTGCTGCTCTACACCGAGGCGCCCTTCCACGCGCTGGGCGAGGCGGCGGACGCGGTGCGCCGGCGGCGCTACCCGGACAACATCGTCACGTACCTGATCGACCGCAACATCAACTACACGAACGTCTGCGTGACGGCGTGCAAGTTCTGCGCCTTCTACCGCGCCCCGAAGCACAAGGAGGGGTGGACCCACCCCACCGAGGAGATCCTGCGCCGGTGCGGCGAGGCGGTCGAGCTGGGCGCCACCCAGGTCATGCTCCAGGGCGGCCACCACCCGGACTACGGCGTGGAGTACTACGAGGAGCTCTTCTCCGCGGTCAAGACGGCGTACCCGCAGCTGGCCATCCACTCGATCGGCCCGAGCGAGATCCTGCACATGGCCAAGGTCTCCGGGGTGAGCCTGGACGAGGCGATCGCCCGGATCAAGGCCGCCGGGCTGGACTCGATCGCCGGCGCCGGCGCCGAGATGCTGCCGGACCGGCCGCGCAAGGCCATCGCGCCGCTCAAGGAGTCCGGGGCGCGCTGGCTGGAGGTCATGGAGCTGGCGCATCGGCAGGGCCTCGAGTCGACCGCGACGATGATGATGGGCACCGGCGAGACCAACGCCGAGCGGATCGAGCACCTGCGGATGATCCGCGACGTGCAGGACCGGACCGGCGGTTTCCGGGCCTTCATCCCGTGGACGTACCAGCCGGAGAACAACCACCTCAAGGGCCGCACCCAGGCCACCACCATGGAATACCTGCGGCTGGTCGCGGTGGCCCGGCTCTTCTTCGAGACGGTGCCGCACCTGCAGGCGTCCTGGCTGACCACCGGCAAGGACGTCGGGCAGCTCGCCCTGCACATGGGCGTGGACGACCTGGGTTCGATCATGCTGGAGGAGAACGTGATCTCCTCGGCCGGCGCGCGGCACCGTTCCAACCTGCACGAGTTGATCGGCATGATCCGTACCGCCGACCGGATCCCGGCGCAGCGGGACACCCTCTACAACCGGCTCGCGGTGCACTGGACGCCGGCCGACGACCCGAGCGACGACCGGGTGGTCTCGCACTTCTCCTCGATCGCCCTGCCGGGCGGCGGGGCCGGGAAGTCGCTGCCGCTCGTCGAGGTCAACTGAGCTGGTAGCCCCCCGGCTGTCCGGGGGAGGTCCAGGGTGGACGTTCAGCCGGTATCGCCTGGTCGACCGTGGTCGGGGGCAACGCGTCCGGGCGCTGCTGGCTAGTGTCCGGTGCGGCCTGTCAGCGACGCACGGGGAGCGCCCATGACCTCGCACCTTCGATCCGTGGCCCGGCTCGGCGCCACACTGCTGCTCGCCTCCGCCGGTCTGGCCGTCGCGGCGGCACCCGCCCACGCCGAGGACCCCGTCGTCGACATCGCGGTGGACGTCGTCGGCACCCGGGTCGCCACGGACGCCATCGGCGGCAAGGTCGCCTGGGTGAAGGTCAGCAACCACGGCACCGTCACGCCGGACCTGATCGCGGTCAACTACAGCGCCCGGGACTTCGACTTTTCCAAGGTGCGGATCGACCCGCTGCTCGAAGGCTGCGACGTCGACGGCGACGAGAAGGACGACCAGTGGGACTGCCCGCTGCCCGCGGACCAGATCCCCGGGCCCGGTGAGACGGTCGAGGTGCCGCTCCTGGTCCTCAAGACCACCGACAAGCTGACCGAGCCGTACCGCACCCGGCTGTGGGTCTCCGTCACCCCGTGGAACGACCACCAGACACTGACCGACGCGAACCCGGCGGACAACGGGACCTACTTCCCGGTGGAGCTGACCCCGGAGAACGGCGCCGACCTGGGGGTGGTGGCCCCGGACGTCAAGCAGGAGATCGCCTTCGACGACGTGCTGGACGACAACCCGAAGACCGGTCCGCTGAACCCGGGCGACAAGACGGTGGTCTTCGCGTACATCGTGAACCAGGGCGACCGCATCGCCGACGGGCTCGACCTGACGATGACGCTGCCGAAGGGCGTGGTCTTCGACGAGAGCATCCAGCTCAAGGAATGCGAGTACAGCGCCGACCGGCGGTCGGCGGACTGCCGGGCGGGCCTGCTCCAGCTGGCGCCGGGCGACGGCGTCGTGGGCGTCTTCCCGGTGGTGCTGGACCTGCGGGCGGACAAGCCCGTGACCATTCCCGGCGGCCTGGTGACGGTGTCGGCGCGGGGCGAGCTCCCGGCCACCGAGGAGAACCTGGACCGCCGGTCCAGCACCCTGCCGTCCTTCCTGCGCACGTCGTCGGGCACGGCGGCACCCACGGCGCGGGAGATCGACCAGAGCGACAACAAGGACGGCTTCGCGTTCGTCGTCACGCCGGCCGCGTCGGGCGGCGGCGCCGGCGGCGGCGAGGAGGAGGAAGGCGGCCTGCCCGTGACCGGCCCACAGGCCGGGCTGATCGGCGCGATTGGTGCTTTCGTGCTGGCCGCGGGCACCGTACTCTTCCTGACGGCGCGCCGCCGTCGGGTGGTCCTGGTGACCCCGGGTGACGAGCGGCCGAACGACTGAGCTCGTCCTCCATCGGCCCATGAGGGCCGTTCACATAACGCACGGCAGCCGGGGCGGGATGGTCCACCATCCCGCCCTCGCTGTGTCCACCGTCCGGACGAGACGGACGACATTCATCGACGTGCCTCTGGCGCGGCGTGACGTCGCTTCGGTACCGTCCCTTCGTTTCCGCAACCTCGTGCACGTTGTCCGCAACCTCGTGCACGTCCCTTACCCCGGGGGATCCATGACTCTCACGCACCGTTCGATGCTGGCCCGTGCCGGCGTCGTGGCCCTGCTCGCCGCCGGTGGCCTGGCCACCGTCGCCGCTCCGGCACACGCCGCCGACCAGGCCGACCTCCAGCTGATCCCGCTGAGCTACCAGCTGGCCAAGGGCGTCGAGGAGGCCAAGGCCAAGCCGTTCAAGTTCCAGGTGGACAACACCACCGGCCCCGTCGACGCCAAGGACGTCCGGGTCGCCGTCGAGACCAAGGGCCTCAAGGACAAGGAGGTCGGCGTGCTCGTTCCCGCCGGCTGCGACGTCGACGGCACCCGGTTCAGCTGCCTCCTCGGCGACCTGGCCGCCGGCACCACCGAGGACTTCGGCATCCCGCTCTTCTCCACCGGTGGCAAGGGTGCCGCCGGCACGCTGGTGGTCACCATCAGCGCGGCCACCGCCGACCCCGACCTGGAGAACAACACCGTCGAGCACGACATCACCGTCACCGAGCCCGGCTACGACCTCACCACCTGGGTGCAGGACGTGTACGCGGACGTGACGGTCGACGCCGACGAGGCCGGTGAGTCCGGGCTGCGCCCGGTCAAGCCGGGCGAGACCGCACCGCTGGACTGGGCCGTCTACAACGACGGCAGCCGCAAGGCCAGCGGCCTGGCGTACGGCATCACCCTGCCGGCCGGGGTCACCTTCGCCGGGCTGCCCGAGGGCTGCGTCGAGCAGGAACTGGGCGGCTTCGCCCAGGCGTACTGCGAGGACAGCGGGGTGGTGCTGCGGCCGGGCGAGTACTACACCGCCGACGTGCGGGTGAAGGTCGGCGCGGACGTGACCGAGCCGGTGCTCCGCCTCGGCTTCGTCTTCGGCGCCGGGCTGGACGCCGCCGTGGGTGAGCCGGCCGGGCAGCCGCAGGTGGCCAGCAAGGCGCAGCGTAAGACGTTCAGCGAGGTCGACGACGGCGACAACACCGCGCAGTTCGACGTCTTCGTCGACCTGACCACCCAGCCCAGGCCGACCCCGACCCCGACCGCGGAGCCGACCCCCAGCGGCACGCCGACCGCACCGCCCACCGCGAGCCCGACCACCGGTGGCGGTGCCGGAGGTGGCGGCGGGCTGCCGGTGACCGGCGTGCAGGCCGGGCTGATCGGCGGGATCGGCGGTGCCGTCCTGCTGGCCGGCGCGGTGCTGATGCTCCTGGCGCGTCGGCGCAAGGTGGTCGTGGTGGCCCCGGGCGACGAGAAGTCCGACGACTGACCGGGTTACCGGCGAGGGGCGGGATGGATGACCATCCCGCCCCTCGGCGTACCCGGGGGTGGCCAGTCACGGGCCGGCTGGCAGAGTGGAGGGGTGAGCCGTACCCCGCAGGGCCAGCGCGCCAGCCTGGACAAGCAGCCGCACGAGGTCGCCGCGATGTTCGACGGCGTGGCCGCCCGCTACGACCTGACGAACACGGTGATGACCGCCGGTCGGGACCGGGCCTGGCGTCGGGCCACCAGGGAGGCGCTCGGCCTGCGTCCGGGGGAGCGGGTGCTGGATGTGGGTGCGGGGACGGGCGTGTCCACCGAGGAGCTGAGCCGCTCCGGCGCGTACGCGGTCGGCGCCGACCTCTCCCTCGGCATGCTCCAGGCCGGTCGCCGAGCCCGGCCGCACCTGCCGCTGCTGGCCGGCGACGCGCTGCGGCTGCCCTTCCCGGATGCGACCTTCGACGCGGTGACCATCTCCTTCGCGCTGCGCAACGTGGTCGACACCCAGGCGGCGCTGCGCGAGTTCGCCCGGGTGACCCGCCCGGGCGGCCGGCTGGTGATCTGCGAGTTGAGCCATCCGACCAACCCGCTGTTCCGCACCGCGTACCTGTCGTACCTGATGCGGTGGTTGCCGACCGCGGCCCGAGTGGTCTCCAGCAACCCCGACGCGTACGTCTATCTGATCGAGTCGATCCGGGCGTGGCCGGACCAGGCCGCCCTGGCGGCGCTGATGCAGGAGGCCGGCTGGGGGCGGGTCGCCTGGCGGAACCTGACCGGCGGGCTGGCGGCGCTGCACCGGGCGATCCGGGACTGACCACCGGAGCACCAACGGCAGGGGATAAACCCGCCCTTTTCGTGAATATCCGTCTTTCGTCTACTTTGCCCCGTAAGCTCGCCCCATGACGGGACCAGACCAGGCGGCCACGGACGACGATGCCGCCGAACTCATCGCCCAGCTGAAGGAGCTGGCCGGCGCGGATCCCGCCGACGTCCGTCAGGTGGTGGCCGAGGTGCTGGCCGCGCTCGACCGGGCCGCCGGGGGCGCGCTGCGCGAGCACCTGCCCGAGACCATCCGGGTCGATGCCGGCCTGGGACCTGCGAAAGCCGCCCGTCCGTGACGCCGAAATGGACTCCGACCGGCGCGTTTCCGGGAAGTTAGGTACCCCTCACCACCTACACGTATGACCCCGGTCATAGACTCCAACCCGATCGGCTTGTGAAGCATTTCACGAGCATGCGGGAGGAGGCGCAGATGACCGCGGTGGAGAACGACGCCGACGTGATCGTCGTGGGCGCCGGTCCCGGAGGATCGGCAACCGCGTACCACCTGGCTCGGCACGGCGTGCGCGTGCTGCTGCTGGAGAAGACCGAGTTTCCCCGGGAGAAGGTCTGCGGCGACGGGCTGACCCCGCGCGCCGTGCGGCAGCTCATCCGGATGGGCGTGGACACCTCGCCCGAGGCCGGCTGGCTGCACAACAAGGGCCTCCGGGTGATCGGTGGCGGGGTACGCCTGGAACTGGACTGGCCCGATCTGGCCAGCTTCCCCAACTACGGCCTGGTCCGGACCCGGCTCGACTTCGACGACCTGCTCGCCCAGCGGGCCGTCGCCGCCGGGGCGAAGCTGCGGACCAGCGTGAACGTGACCGGTCCGGTGCTCGACGCCGACGACCGGGTGATCGGCGTGCAGGCCGAGGTGGGTCCGGAGAATGAACCGGCCACCTTCCGCGCCCCGCTGGTGGTCGCCGCGGACGGCGTCTCCGGCCGCTTCCCGCTCGCCCTCGGGCTGGCCAAGCGGGAGGACAGGCCGATCGGCGTCGCGGTCCGTCGCTACTACCGGTCACCGGCCAAGCACGACGACGATTACCTGGAGTCGTGGCTGGAGCTGCGGGCCAAGGGCAGCGACGGGCTGCTCCCCGGCTACGGCTGGATCTTCGGCCTCGGTGACGGCCGGGTCAACGTCGGCCTGGGCGTGCTCAACTCCTCGGCCGCCTTCGGCAGGACCAACTACCGGCGGCTGCTCACCGACTGGCTGGCCAACACCCCCGAGGACTGGGGGATGACCGACGAGACCAACGCGGAGGGGCCGATCCTCGGCGCCGCGCTGCCGATGGGTTTCAACCGCGTCCCGCACTACACCCGCGGCGTCCTGCTGGTCGGCGACTCCGGCGGCATGGTCAACCCGTTCAACGGCGAGGGCATCGCGTACGCGATGGAGTCCGGCGAGCTGGCCGCCGAGGTGGCGGTGCAGGCGCTCGCCCGGCCGGCCGGCGCCGAGCGGGAGCGGGCGCTGATGGCGTATCCGCAGGAGCTCAAGGCGCGCTTCGGCGGCTACTACCGGCTCGGCGGGATCTTCGTGAAGCTGATCGGCCGTCCGGAGATCATGCGCATCGCCACCAAGCACGGCATGCCGCACCCGGCGCTGATGCGCTTCGTGCTCAAGCTGCTGGCCAACCTGACCGACCCGCGCGGCGGGGACGCGATGGACCGGGTCATCAACGCGATGACGAAGGTGGCACCAGCGGTATAGATCCACCCCCGGCGACGAGGTCGGGTGGGACGTGAATAGTGTGATTTTGGCCAAGCACCCAGGGCAGGGAAGGACGAGCAGGAGACAACGATGACGCTCTCGCCTTACGCACCGATCATCGGGCTCTTCGCCCTCGCCGCGGGGTTCTCGCTGTTCTCCGTGGCCGCCGCGCGCTTCGCCGGGCCGCGCCGCTACAACAAGGCCAAGCTCGAGGCGTACGAGTGCGGCATCGAGCCGAGCCCGCAGCCGGTCGGCGGCGGCCGGTTCCCGGTCAAGTTCTACCTGACGGCGATGCTCTTCATCGTCTTCGACATCGAGATCATCTTCCTGTACCCCTGGGCGGTCTCCTTCGACGCCCTGCCGATCTTCGGCTTCGTGGAGATGGTCCTGTTCATCGTCGCGGTCTTCGTCGCCTACGCCTACATCTGGCGGCGCGGCGGCCTGGACTGGGACTGAGGAAGGTACGCAGATGGGTATCGAGGAGAAGCTTCCCGCCGGCGTCCTGCTCACCTCCGTGGAGAAGCTGGTCAACTGGTCGCGGAAGTCGTCCGTCTGGGGCGCCACGTTCGGCCTGGCCTGCTGCGCCATCGAGATGATGGCGGCCGGTGGCCCGCACTACGACATGGGCCGCTGGGGCATGGAGGTCTTCCGGGCCTCGCCCCGGCAGGCGGACCTGATGATCGTGGCCGGCCGGGTGAGCCAGAAGATGGCCCCGGTGCTGCGGCAGATCTACGACCAGATGGCCGAGCCGCGCTGGGTCATCTCGATGGGCGTCTGCGCCAGCAGTGGCGGCATGTTCAACAACTACGCGATCGTGCAGGGCGTGGACCACGTCGTGCCGGTCGACATGTACCTCCCGGGCTGCCCGCCCCGGCCGGAGATGCTCATCGACGCGGTGCTCAAGCTGCGCGAGAAGATCATGTACGAGCCGCTGGGCCCGAACGGCCGCAAGATGCTGGAGGCCCGCAAGGAGCGCGGTGACGTTCCCGTGGTGCCCTACGGCTCGATGCCCTCGTCGTACCGCAACGACAAGGCCCGGCGCGCCGAGTGGACGAAGGCCGTCCGCGAGGGGCGCGAGGAGCAGCTGCGGATCGAGAACTGGATGAAGGCCCAGAACCACCTGCACCAGCACGGGGGTGTGAAGTGACCGCACCTAGCGAGAAGCCGGGTGGGGGCGTACCGGCACCGACCACGCCGATCGGCTCCACCAGCGGCGCCCCGGCCGAGTTCCCGCCGGCCAGCCCGGCCGGCCGGGGCATGTTCGGCATCCACGGCACCGGCGACGTCTCCGGTTTCGGCGGCCTGGTCCGCCCGCGCAAGCCGATCGAGGAGAGCCCCCGGCCGTACGGCGGCTACTTCGACGAGGTCCGCGACGCGCTGGAGGAGGCGTACCCCGAGTTCGGCGACGCGATCGAGAAGGTCGTGGTCGACCGGGGCGAGCTGACCCTGCACGTCCGCCCGGAGCGGATCGCCGAGGTCTGCCAGGTGATGCGCGATGACCTGGCGCTCCGCTTCGAGCTCTGCTCCTCGGTGTCCGGCGTGGACTACCTGGGCGCCGACGAGCGCCGGCTGCACGTCGTCTACCAGCTCACCTCAATGACCTACCGGCGCCGCGTGCGGCTGGAGGCCGCGGTCTCCGCCGAGGACCCGCACCTGCCGAGCGTCACCGGCGTCTACCCGACCGCCGACTGGCAGGAGCGGGAGACGTACGACATGTTCGGCATCGTCTTCGACGGCCACCCCAACCTGACCCGGATCCTCATGCCGGACGACTGGGAGGGGCACCCGCAGCGCAAGGACTATCCGCTGGGTGGCGTCCCGGTCGAGTACAAGGGCGCCGAGATCCCGCCGCCGGACCGGAGGAGGTCCTACCAGTGACGACGTCGAACTACGCGACCGAGCGCGAGACCACCGAGGGCAAGGTCTTCACCGTCACCGGTGGGGACTGGGACCAGGTCGTCTCCGGCACCGACCCGATCAACGACGAGCGGATCGTCGTCAACATGGGGCCGCAGCACCCGTCCACGCACGGCGTGCTCCGCCTGATCCTCGAGCTGGAGGGCGAGACGGTCCGCGAGGCCCGCTCGGTCGTCGGCTACCTGCACACCGGCATCGAGAAGAACCTCGAGTACCGGAACTGGGTCCAGGGCTCGACCTTCGTGACCCGGATGGACTACCTCTCCCCGCTGTTCAACGAGACGGCGTACGCGCTGGCGGTGGAGAGACTGCTGGGGATCGAGGACGAGATCACCGAGCGGGCGACCACCATCCGGGTCCTGATGATGGAGCTGAACCGGATCTCCTCGCACCTGGTCTGGCTGGCCACCACCGGCATGGAGCTCGGCGCGATCAACATGATGCTGTACGGCTTCCGCGAGCGGGAGCACATCCTGGAGATCTTCGAGATCATCACCGGCCTGCGGATGAACCACGCGTACGTCCGCCCGGGCGGCGTGGCGCAGGACGTGCCGGATGAGGCGATCGTCAAGATCCACGAGTTCCTGAAGCTGATGCCGAAGAAGCTCAAGGAGTATGAGGATCTCCTCTCCGGGCAGCCGATCTGGATCGAGCGGACCAAGAACGTCGCCGTGCTCGACGTGACCGGTTGCCTCGCGCTCGGCGTCACCGGGCCGGTGCTGCGCTCCGCCGGCCTCGCCTGGGACCTGCGCAAGACGATGCCGTACTGCGGCTACGAGACGTACGAGTTCGATGTGCCGACGCACACCGACGGCGACGTGTGGGGCCGATATCTGGTCCGGCTCGCCGAGATCCGGGAGTCGCTCAAGCTCGTCGAGCAGGCGGTGGACCGGCTCAAGCCGGGCCCGGTGATGGTCGCCGACCGCAAGATCGCCTGGCCGGCGCAGCTCGCCATCGGCGTCGACGGCATGGGCAACTCGCTGGAGCACGTCGCCAAGATCATGGGCCAGTCGATGGAGTCGCTGATCCACCACTTCAAGCTCGTCACCGAGGGCTTCCGGGTACCGCCGGGCCAGGTGTACGTCGGTATCGAGTCGCCCCGTGGCGAGCTGGGCGTGCATGCGGTCTCGGACGGCGGCACGCGGCCGTACCGGGTGCACTACCGGGAGCCGAGCTTCGTCAACCTCCAGGCGCTCCCGGCGATGGCCGAGGGTGGCCTGATCGCCGACGTGATCGCCGGTGGCGCCTCGCTGGACCCCGTGATGGGTGGATGTGACCGATGACGACTGCTTTCACTGAAGAGACCCGGGCCCGGGCGCGGGAGATCGTCGCCCGGTACCCGGCGGACCGGTCCCGCTCGGCGCTGCTGCCGCTGCTGCACCTGGTCCAGTCCGAGGAGGGGTACGTCTCCCCGGCCGGTGTCGAGTTCTGCGCCGAGGTGCTCGGCCTGAACAAGGCCCAGGTCGGCGCGGTGGCCACCTTCTACACCATGTACAAGCGCAAGCCCACCGGTGACTACCTGGTCAGCGTCTGCACCAACACCATGTGCAACGTGCTGGGCGGCCAGGAGGTCTACGACACCCTGGCCGAGCACCTCGGCGTCGGACACGACGAGACCACCGAGGACGGCCGGATCACCCTGGAGCACGCCGAGTGCCTGGCGGCGTGCGACTACGGCCCGGTGATGACGGTCAACTACGACTTCTTCGACAACGTCGACGCGCAGTCCGCGCTGGGCGTGGTCGAGGAGTTGCGCGCCGGCGGCCGGCCGATGCCGACCCGGGGCGCCCGGCTCTGCACGCTGAAGGAGATGGCCGTCCAGCTCGCCGGTTTCGCCGACGAGCGCGAGGGCGCGGTGGCCGACGGCGAGCCGGGTGAGCCGAGCCTGCGCGGGCTGCGCCTGGCCGAGCAGCACGGCATCTCGGTGCCGGGCTTCGACCCGAACACGCCGATCCGCAGCAAGGTCGAGGCCGACAAGGCCGCCGCCGAGGCGAAGGCGAAGGCCGAGGCGGCGAAGCCCGCTGCCACGGCCGGCAACGCGGGTGCGGCCGAGCCGGCCAAGCCGGCGGCGGCCACCGGCAGCACCGCTCCGGACGTGAAGGCACCGGACGACAAGTCGCCGCAGGTGCGTACCGCCGAGACCCGGCAGCCGGACGCCCGCACCGCCGTCCCGGACGCCCCGGGCACCAAGGTCCCGACCGATGGTGCGCCGCCGGCGCCGCGCGACGCGCAGGCGGCCGAGGCGGCCGGCGCGGCGGCGAACCCGCCGGCCGGTGACGGTAAGCCCGCGGGTGACGAGGCCGGGGCACAGGAGCGCAACCTGAAGGAGGCTCAGAAGTGACGACGCCTCGACAGGAGACGTTGGCGAAGCTGACGCCGGTGCTGACCAAGCGCTGGCTGTCGCCGGATGCCTGGCGGCTCGGCACGTACGAGAAGCTGGACGGCTACGCCGCCCTGCGCAAGGCGCTCAAGGCCCACCCGGACGACCTGATCCAGTTGATGAAGGACTCCGGGCTGCGCGGCCGGGGCGGCGCGGGCTTCCCGACCGGTCTCAAGTGGGGTTTCATCCCGCAGGGCGACGACAAGCCGCACTACCTGGTGGTGAACGCCGACGAGGGCGAGCCGGGCACCTGCAAGGACCTGCCGCTGATGACGCACGACCCGCACTCGCTGGTCGAGGGCGTGATCATCGCCTCGTACGCGATCCGGGCCAACCGCGCCTACATCTACATCCGTGGTGAGGCGGTGCACGCCGCCCGCCGGCTGCGCAACGCGGTCCAGGAGGCGTACGCCAAGGGCTACCTCGGGCGGAACATCCTCGGCTCCAAGTTCGACCTGGAGCTGGTGGTGCACTCGGGCGCCGGGGCGTACATCTGTGGTGAGGAGACCGCGCTGCTGGACTCGCTGGAGGGCTTCCGGGGCCAGCCCCGGCTGCGCCCGCCGTTCCCGGCGACCCACGGCCTCTACGCCAGCCCGACCGTGGTCAACAACGTCGGCACCATCGCCAGCGTGCCGTACATCGTGCTCGGCGGCGCCGACTGGTGGAAGACCATGGGTACGGAGAAGTCGTCCGGCCCGATGATCTACTCGCTCTCCGGCCGGATCGCCAACCCCGGCCAGTACGAGTGCTCGATGGGGATCACCCTGCGCGAGCTGATCGAGCTGGCCGGCGGCATGCAGCCCGGGCACAACCTGAAGTTCTGGACCCCGGGCGGGTCGTCGACCCCGCTGCTCACCGCCGAGCACCTGGACGTGCCGCTGGACTTCGAGGGGGTGGCGGCGGCCGGCTCGATCCTGGGCACCACGGCCACGCAGATCTTCTCCGACCAGGACTGCCCGGTGTACGCGACCTACCGATGGCTGGAGTTCTACCACCACGAGTCGTGCGGCAAGTGCACCCCGTGCCGCGAGGGCAACTACTGGATGGTCCGGGTCTACCGGCGCATCCTGGCCGGCCAGGGCACCCACGAGGACCTGGACACCCTGCTCGACACCTGCGACAACATCCTCGGCCGCTCGTTCTGCGGTCTGGGTGACGGTGCGACCAGCTCGGTGACCTCCTCCCTGAAGTACTTCAAGCAGGACTACCTCGACTACATCGAGGGACGTACCGCACCGAAGCTGTCGGACAAGCAGCTGGTGGGAGCGCACTGATGACCGACGTAGCCAAGCAGACCGAGACCGTCACGCTCACCATCGACGGCGTCCAGGTCACCGCGCCCAAGGGGGCGCTGCTGATCCGGGTCGCCGAGCAGCTGGGCACCGAGATCCCGCGGTTCTGCGACCACCCGCTGCTGGCCCCGGCCGGCGCCTGCCGGCAGTGCCTGGTGGAGGTGGAGGGCCAGCGCAAGCCGGTCGCCTCCTGCACCCAGACCGTCGCCGACGGGATGGTGGTCCGGACCCAGCTCACCTCGCCGGTCGCCAAGAAGGCACAGGAGGGGGTGATGGAGCTGCTGCTCCTCAACCACCCGCTCGACTGCCCGATGTGCGACAAGGGCGGCGAGTGCCCGCTGCAGAACCAGGCGATGTCGACCGGCCGGACCGACTCGCGGTTCCACGAGCACAAGCGGGAGTACCCCAAGCCGCTGCCGATCAGCACCCAGGTGCTGCTCGACCGCGAGCGCTGCGTGCTCTGCCAGCGCTGCACCCGGTTCTCCGAGGAGATCGCCGGCGACAAGTTCATCGACCTGATGAACCGGTCGTCGGCCGAGGAGATCAACATCTACCGGGACGACGCGTACGGCGAGGAGGGCGACGAGGGGGACGTCCCGTTCAACTCGTACTTCTCCGGGAACACGGTGCAGATCTGCCCGGTCGGCGCGCTGACCGGCGCCCAGTACCGGTTCCGGGCCCGCCCGTTCGACCTCGTCTCCACCCCGAGCGTCTGCGAGCACTGCTCGGCCGGCTGCGCCCAGCGCACCGACTGGCGGCGCGGCAAGGTGCTGCGCCGGCTGGCCGGCGACGACCCGGCGGTGAACGAGGAGTGGAACTGCGACAAGGGCCGCTGGGGCTTCCAGTACGCCCGGGCGTTCGACCGGCTCACCACCCCGCTGGTTCGCGACGAGCGGACCGGTGAGCTGCGCGAGGCGTCCTGGAGCGAGGCGCTCACCCGGGCCGCCGAGGGGCTGCGCGCCGCCCGGGACGGCGGGCAGGGCTCGGCCGTGCTCACCGGCGGCCGGCTGACCGTCGAGGACGCCTACGCGTACGCCAAGTTCGCGCGGGTCGCACTGCACACCAACGACATCGACTTCCGGGCCCGCCCGGTCTCCCGCGAGGAGGCCGATTTCCTGGCCAGCAGCGTCGCCGGGGTCACCGACGTGACCTACACGGACGTGGAGAACGCGCCCGCGGTGGTGCTGGTCGGCCTGGAGCCGGAGGAGGAGTGCCCGATCCTCTTCCTGCGGCTGCGCAAGGCGTACCTGAAGAAGAAGCTCACGGTGTACGCCATCGCGCCGTTCGCGACCCGCGGCCTGGAGAAGCTCGGGGCCAAGCTGGCCCGGGTGGTGCCGGGCGAGGAGGCCAGCGTGCTGGCCGAGCACGCCACGGTGGCCGAGGCGCTGAGCCGGCCGGGCGCGATCCTGATCGCCGGCGAGCGGCTCGGCTCGGTGCCGGGCGGGCTCTCCGCCGCGGCGGACGTCGCCCGGCGTACCGGGGCCAAGCTGGCCTGGGTGCCGCGGCGCGCGGGTGACCGCGGCGCGGTCGACGCGGGCTGCCTGCCCAACCTGCTCCCCGGCGGGCGCCTGGTCACCGAGCCGGCGGCCCGCGCCGAGCTGGGCGAGGCGTGGGACATCCCGGCCGGGGTGATCCCGAGCCAGGCCGGCCGGGACACCGACGGCATCCTCACCGCGGCCGCCAACGGTCAGGTGGGGGCCCTGGTGGTGGCCGGCGTGGACCCGGCCGACCTGGCCGACCCGCGGCTGGCCGAGCAGGCCCTCGACGCGGTGCCGTTCCTGGTCAGCCTCGAACTGCGGATGAGCGCGGTGGCCCGCCGGGCCGACGTGGTCTTCCCGGTCGCCCCGGTGGTCGAGAAGGGCGGCAGCTTCCTGGACTGGGAGGGCCGGCTGCGCACCTTCGACGCCGTGCTGGAGACGGACGCGATGACCGACGGCCGGGTGCTCGACGCGCTCGCCGCCCAGCTCGACGTGCGACTCGGCGCCGGCGACGTGATGAGCGTCCGCCGGGAGCTGGGCGCGCTGCCGCCGACCCGGGTCGACCGCCCGGGCGCGCCGGCGGTCGAGCCGGAGGCGCTGCCGCAGCCCGGCGCCGGGGAGGCCGTGCTGGCCACCTGGCACCAGCTGATCGACCTCGGCAGCCTCACCGACGGCGACGAGCACCTCGCCGGCACCGCCCGCCCGCCGGTGGTCCGGCTCGGCAAGGGCATCGCCGAGGCGCTCGGCGTGGCCGACGGTGACCCGGTGACCGTGGGCACCGACCGCGGCGCGGTCACCCTGCCGGCGGCGATCACCGAGATGCCGGACGGCGTCGTCTGGCTGCCGACCAACTCACCCGGCTCGACCGTCCGGCGCAGCCTCGGCGCGACGTCCGGTGCGGTCGTGAAGGTCTCCGCCGCCGCGGTCGCCGCGGACGCGGCCGGTCGCCCGGGTCCGCTCCTCAACGCTGGGGGTGTTCAATGAGCCCGGTCCTCGCGGCCGCACAGGATCCGACGCTGGCCGACTTCGGCAAGGACCCGTGGTGGCTGGTCCTCATCAAGATCCTGTTCGCCTTCGTCTTCGGTCTGCTGGCCACGCTGCTCGGCGTCTGGTTCGAGCGGCGGGTGGTCGGTCGCATGGCCGTGCGGCCCGGCCCGAACCAGGTCGGCCCGTTCGGCCTGCTGCAGACCCTCGCCGACGGCCTGAAGATGGCCTTCAAGGAGGACATCCTCCCGCGGACCGCCGACAAGGTCGTCTACTTCTTCGCGCCGACCATCTCGGTGATCTGCGCGGTCACCGCGCTGTCGGTGGTGCCGTTCGGGCCGAAGGTCAGCATCTTCGGGCACTGGACGCCGCTGCAGGTCACCGACGTGTCGGTGGCGGTGCTGGTGCTGCTGGCCTGCTCCTCGATGGGCATCTACGGCATCGTGCTCGGCGGCTGGGCCTCCGGCTCGACCTACCCGCTGCTGGGCGGTCTCCGGTCCAGCGCCCAGATGATCTCGTACGAGGTCGCCATGGGGCTGAGCATCGTGGCGGTGTTCATGACCGCCGGCACGATGTCGACCAGCGGGATCGTGGCCGCCCAGGCGCACGGCTCGAAGCTGGACGTCCTCGGCTGGAACGTCACCGCCCCCGGCTGGTACGCGATCCTGCTGCTGCCCAGCTTCGTCATCTTCTTCATCGCCACCGTCGGTGAGACCAACCGGGCGCCGTTCGACCTGCCCGAGGCGGAGTCGGAGCTGGTCGCGGGCTTCATGACCGAATACAGCTCGCTGAAGTTCGCGCTCTTCATGCTCTCCGAGTACGTCTCGATGGTGACCATGTCCGCGGTCACCACCACGCTCTTCCTGGGCGGGTGGCGGGCCCCGGCCCCGATCACCACCTTCTGGGCCGGCGCCAACTCCGGCTGGTGGCCGATGCTCTGGTTCTTCGGCAAGGTGCTGATCCTGGTCTTCGTCTTCGTCTGGCTGCGGGGCACCCTGCCCCGGCTCCGGTACGACCAGTTCATGCGCTTCGGCTGGAAGGTCCTGCTCCCGATCAACCTGGTCTGGATCCTGGTCCTGGCCGGCCTGCGCTCGATCGAGGACTGGCAGACCAGGGACCGGCTGCTCGCCACCGGCATCGGCGCGGGCGTCCTGCTGCTGGCCACGCTCTTCTGGCCGAGCCGGAAGAAGGAGCCGAAGCCGGCGCTGCAGGAGCAGGTCAACAGCCGGCCGCACGGCAGCTTCCCGCTGCCCCCGATGGACCTGCAGGTACCACCGAGCCCGCGCACCAAGCGCGTGGTCGCCGAGCGGGAGCCGGCCAACGTCGTCGCCGGCACGGACTCCAGGGAGGTGTGACGTGGGCGCAATCACCGGAACGTTCAAGGGCTTCGGGGTCACCTTCTCGCACATGTTCAGGAAGGTCGTCACCACCGACTACCCGTTCAAGCCGCCGGTCTCGGCGCCGCGCTACCACGGGCGGCACATCCTGAACCGGCACCCCGACGGGCTGGAGAAGTGCATCGGCTGCGAGCTGTGCGCCTGGGCCTGCCCGGCCGACGCGATCTACGTCGAGGGTGGCGACAACTCCGAGGAGCAGCGGTTCTCCCCGGGCGAGCGGTACGCCAGCGTCTACCAGATCAACTACGCCCGCTGCATCTTCTGCGGGCTCTGCATCGAGGCCTGCCCGACCCGCTCGCTCACCATGAGCAACGAGTACGAGCTGGCCCGGGACAACCGGCAGGATCTGATCTTCACGAAGGAGCAGCTGCTCGCGCCGCTGCTGCCCGGGATGGAGCAGCCGCCGCACCCGATGCGGCTGGGTGACAGTGAGAAGGACTACTACGTCGGCGGCCTGACCAACCCGGGCACCTCGGCCGGCGCCGAGCGTTCGCCGATGGGGCCCGGCCGGTACCAGCTGGACGAGCACCCCGGGGTGACGTTCCCGGGCGCCGAGCAGGCGGCCCAGCGGGCGGCGGCAGGCAAGGGAGACACGGCATGACCACGCAGACGGTGCTCGCCGAGGCGGCCTCGGTCGGTGGCGGCGAGGCGGTGACGTTCTGGATCCTCGCCCCGCTGGCCCTGATCGGCGCGATCGGCATGGTGTGGGCCCGCAACGCGGTGCACTCGGCGCTCTGGCTGGTGCTGACCATGCTCTGCCTGGGCGTGTTCTACGTCCTCCAGGCCGGGCCGTTCATCGGCATGGTGCAGATCATCGTCTACACCGGCGCGATCATGATGCTGTTCCTGTTCGTGCTGATGCTGGTCGGCCGGGACGCCTCCGACTCGCTGATCGAGACGCTGCGCGGGCAGCGCACGGCGGCGATCGTGCTGGCCCTCGGCTTCGCCGGGCTGGTCGGCACGGGCCTGTACCGGGCGCTCGACGGCGTCCGGGCGGTCGGCCTGGACAAGCCGAACGCCGAGGGCAACGTGCAGGGCATCGCCCGGCTGCTCTTCACCAAGTACGTCTTCGCCTTCGAGCTGACCTCCGCGCTGCTGATCACGGCGGCCGTCGGCGCGATGGTGCTGGCGCACGTCGAGCGGCGCAAGGAGGACCGGATGGACCAGATCGCCACCATGAAGGCCCGGTTCCGCCCCGGCAACTACCCCGGCCCGAAGCCCGGACCGGGCGTCTTCGCCACCTCGAGTTCGGTGGCCACGCCGGCCCGCCTGCCCGACGGCCGGCTGACCGAGCGGAGCATCCCGGAGATCCTGCCGGCCCGGGAGCTGACCGCCGAGGAAACCTCCCTGAAGGGGACGGAAAGGAAATGAGCACTTTCTTCTCGGTCGAGCCGAACTACTACCTGGTCCTCGCCGCGGTGCTCTTCACCATCGGCGCGGTCGGGGTGCTGGTCCGGCGGAACGCGATCGTCCTGTTCATGTGCGTCGAGCTGATGCTCAACGCGGCGAACCTGACGCTGGTCACCTTCAGCCGGATCAACGGCGACCTGAACGGCCAGATCATGGCGTTCTTCGTGATGGTGGTGGCGGCGGCCGAGGTCGTGGTTGGGCTGGCGATCATCATGTCGATCTTCCGGACCCGGCGCTCGGCGAGCGTCGACGACGCCAACCTGCTGAAGTACTGAGGGGCCTGCGGTGGAAGAGACTGTGCGATTCGCGGAAGCCTCCGGGTTCCTCGGCAGCGTCTGGCTGCTGGTGGCCATCCCGCTGGTCAGCGCGGCGATCCTGCTGCTGCTCGGCCGGCGGGCCGACCGCTGGGGCCACTGGCTGGGCGTGGGCGCCATCGGCGCCGCCTTCGTGCTCGGCCTGACCTACTTCTTCCAGCTCCGTGGGCTGGAGAACAAGCAGGTCCAGCTGAGCCTCTGGCAGTTCATCACGGCCGGCGACCTGAAGGTGGACTTCGGTCTGCTCTTCGACCCGCTGGCCGCGGTCTTCGTCCTGCTGATCACCGGGGTGGGTTTCCTGATCCACCTGTACGCGGTCGAGTACATGGCGCACGACGAGGGCCGGCGGCGGTTCTTCGGGTACTTCAACCTGTTCGTCGCCGCGATGCTGCTGCTGGTGCTCGGCAACAACTACGTGATGCTCTACTTCGGCTGGGAGGGCGTCGGTCTGGCGTCGTACCTGCTGATCTCCTTCTGGTACGGCCGGCCGAGCGCGGCCACCGCCGGTAAGAAGGCGTTCCTGATGAACCGGGTCGGTGACGCCGGCCTGGCCATCGGCATCTTCGTCCTGTTCGCCCAGCTCGGCAGCACCCAGTACGAGGACGTGTTCAACGGCGTCGGCGCGCTGAGCCAGACCACCGTGCTGGTGCTCGGCCTGCTGCTGCTGCTCGGCGCGACCGGCAAGTCCGGTCAGTTCCCGCTGCAGGCGTGGCTGCCGGACGCGATGGAGGGCCCGACCCCGGTCTCCGCGCTCATCCACGCGGCCACCATGGTCACCGCGGGCGTCTACCTGATCGCCCGCTCCAACCCGATCTTCTCGGCCAACACGGCCCTGCAGTTGGTGGTGGTCAGCGTCGGCGCGATCACCCTGCTGATGGGCTGCCTCATCGGCGCGGCCAAGGACGACATCAAGCGGGTGCTGGCCTGGTCCACGGTGAGCCAGATCGGCTACATGTTCCTCGGCGTCGGCCTCGGCGGCGCGGCGTACGCGCTGGCCATCGTGCACCTGCTGGCGCACGGCTTCTTCAAGGCCAACATGTTCCTCGGCGCCGGCTCGGTCATGCACGGCATGAACGACCAGGTGGACATCCGCCGCTTCGGCAACCTGTCGAAGTACATGAAGGTCACCTGGCTGACCTTCATGATGGGCTGGCTGGCCATCATCGGCATGTTCCCGTTCTCCGGCTTCTTCTCCAAGGAGCCGATCATCGTGGCCGCGTTCGAGCGGGAGGGCTGGACCGCCTGGCTCTTCGGCACGGCGGCGCTGGTCGGCGCCGGGCTCACCGCGTTCTACATGACCCGGCTCTTCGTGCTCACCTTCCACGGCCCGGCCCGCTGGACCGAGGACATCGAGCACCCGCACGAGTCGCCGAAGCTGATGACCATCCCGCTGATCCTGCTGGCGATCGGCTCGGTCGGGGCGGGCTTCCTGCTCGCCACCTCCGTGCCGGACTGGCTGGAGGCGACCGCCGGCCTGGGCGGTCAGGAGAAGGGCCACGAGGCGGTCCTCGCGCACTGGCTGATCACCACGCTGTCGCTGCTGGTGACCGTGCTCGGCGCCGGACTGGCCTGGTTCCTGTTCCGCAACGGCACGGCCACCGAGCCGCAGCCGGCCGGCGTGCTGGTCACCGCCGCCCGCCGGAACCTCTACACGGACGCCTTCAACGAGGCGGTCTTCGAGAAGCCGGGCATCTTCCTCACCCGGGCGCTGGTCTTCCTCGACAACCGGGGCGTCGACGGGCTGGTCAACGGCCTCGCCGCCGCGGTGGGCGGGGGCTCCGGCCGGCTCCGGCGGCTGCAGACCGGTTTCGTGCGGTCGTACGCGACCTCGATCCTCACCGGCGCGCTGCTCGTGGTGGCGGCGTTCCTGGCGGTGCAGGCGGGGTGGTTGGCGTGATCGACCTGAACGCGGCCGCCCCCGCCGGCGGGCCACGCAGTCACGACGGAGGTAAGGCCGAATAATGTCCAACTTCCCGTTCCTCTCGGTGCTGACCGTGGCACCGCTGGTCGGCGCCCTGGTCGTGGCCCTGCTGCCGCGTCGGCGGCCGGACCTGGCCAAACTGGTGGCGTTCGGCTGGTCGCTGCTGGTGCTGGTGCTCTCGGTGGTCATGTGGATCGCCTTCCAGGCCGACGGTGACCGGTTCCAGTTCCGCGAGTCGTACGCGTGGATCCCGAACTGGGGCGTCAACTTCACCTTCGAGGTGGACGGCATCGCGCTGGTCATGCTGATGCTGATCGCGATCCTGGTGCCGCTGGTGATCCTGGCCTCCTGGCACGACGCCGAGCAGTCCAAGCGCTCGGTGCCGGTCTACTTCGCGCTGCTGCTCGTCCTCGAGTGCACGATGATCGGCGTCTTCGCGGCCGCCGACGTCTTCCTCTTCTACGTGTTCTTCGAGGTCATGCTGGTGCCGATGTACTTCCTCATCGGCAGCTACGGCGGCCACCAGCGGCAGTACGCGGCGGTGAAGTTCTTCCTCTACTCGCTGGTCGGCGGTCTGTTCATGCTCGCCGCGGTGATCGGCCTCTGGGTGGTCGGTGGGAAGACCTTCGACTGGCAGGCGCTGAGCCAGGTCGACATCGACGTCAACACGGCCCGCTGGCTCTTCCTCGGCTTCTTCCTCGCGTTCGCGATCAAGGCGCCGTTCTTCCCGTTCCACACCTGGCTGCCGGACGCCGGTGGCGCGGCCCCGGCCGGCGCGGCGGCGCTGCTGGTCGGCGTGCTGGACAAGGTCGGCACCTTCGGGATCCTGCGGTACTGCCTGCCGCTCTTCCCCGAGGCGTCCAAGTGGTTCGCACCGTGGGCGCTGGCGCTCGGCGTGATCGGCATCATCTACGCCGCGCTGCTGGCGGTCGGGCAGAACGACCTCAAGCGGCTGGTGTCGTACACCTCGATCGCGCACTTCGGCTTCATCGGGGTGGGCATCTTCGCCTTCACCACCCAGGCCGGCACCGGCGCGGTCCTCTACATGCTCAACCACGGGCTGGCCACCGGCCTGCTCTTCCTGGTGGTGGGCATGCTGATCGCCCGCCGCGGCTCGGCGCTGATCAGCGACTTCGGCGGGGCCGGCAAGCTGGTCCCGCTGCTGGCCGGGGTGCTCTTCTTCGCCGGTCTCGCCTCGCTGGCGCTGCCCGGCACCGCGCCGTTCGTCTCCGAGTTCCTGGTGCTGATCGGCACGTTCACCACCAACAAGCCGGTCGCGGTGATCGCCACGCTCGGCATCATCCTGGCCGCGGCGTACGTGCTGTGGATGGTGCAGCGCACCACCCAGGGCACGCTCAACCCGGCCCTCACCGAGGTCGACGGCATGCGCCGTGACCTGACCCTGCGCGAGAAGATCGTGGTCGCCCCGCTGATCGCGCTCATCGTGCTGCTCGGCTTCTATCCGAAGCCGGTCACCGATGTCATCAACCCCGCCGTCAAGGCGACCATGCAGGACGTGGGTCGGACCGACCCCGCGCCGGCGGTCGGCACCGTCCAGGAGGCCGCGAAGTGAGTGAACTGAAGCTGCCGTCGCTCGACTACGCGGCGCTGGCTCCCATCCTGATCCTGTTGGGCGCCGCCCTGGTCGGCGTCCTGGTCGAGGCGTTCGTGCCGCGCCGCCTGCGCAACGGGGTGCAGCTCGCGCTCGCCCTGCTGGCGGTGCTCGCCGCGCTGACCATGGTGATCCTCAACGCCGACGACCGGCTGCTCACGGCCGGCCAGGCCATCGCCGTGGACGGGCCGACGCTCTTCCTCCAGGGCGCGATCCTGATCCTGGCCACGATGGCGCTGCTGCTGATCGGCGAGCGTTCGGTGGAGCGGGGCGGGGCCTTCGTGGCCCACGCCGCGGTCACCGCCGAGTCGCCCGAGGACCGGCGGCAGGCCGAGGGCGCGGGCGGCACCACCGAGGTGTACCCGCTGGTCACCTTCGCGATCGGCGGCATGCTGATCTTCGTGGCGGCGAACGACCTGCTCACCATGTTCATCTCGCTCGAGGTCTTCTCGCTGCCGCTCTACCTGCTCTGCGCGCTGGCCCGCCGCCGGCGGCTGCTGAGCCAGGAGGCGGCGATGAAGTACTTCCTGCTCGGCGCGTACGCCTCGGCGTTCTTCCTGTTCGGCGTGGCGCTGGTGTACGGCTTCACCTCGGGCATCCCGGGTCGTACGGCCGGCGTCGACTTCGCCACCATCCACGCGGCGGTGGCCGACTCGTCGGCCAGCCCGACGCTGCTCTACGCCGGCATGGCGCTGCTCGCCATCGGTCTGCTCTTCAAGGCTGCCGCCGCGCCGTTCCACGTCTGGACGCCGGACGTCTACCAGGGCGCACCCACCCCGGTGACCGGCTTCATGGCCGCCTGCACCAAGGTCGCCGCGTTCGGCGCCCTGCTGCGGGTCTTCCATGTCGCCTTCTCCGGGGCCGCCTGGGACTTCACTCCGGTGCTGGGCACGGTGGCGGTGCTGACCATGCTGGTCGGCGCGGTGCTGGCGGTGACCCAGACGGACATCAAGCGGCTGCTGGCCTACTCGTCCATCGCGAACGCCGGCTACCTGCTGGTGGGCGTGCTGGCCCCGAGCAAGGACGGGCTCTCCGGCACGATGTTCTACCTGGTCGCGTACGGCTTCTCGGTGATCGCCGCGTTCGCCGTGGTGACCCTGGTCCGGGACGCCGATGGCGAGGCCACCCACCTGTCCCGCTGGGCCGGGCTGGGGCGGCGGTCGCCGTTCTTCGCCGCGATCTTCACCTTCATCCTGCTGGCCTTCGCCGGTATCCCGCTGACCAGCGGGTTCACCAGCAAGTTCGCGATCTTCGCCCCGGCGCTGGACGCGAACCAGGCCTGGCTGGTGATCGCCGGCGTGCTGACCAGCATGGTGCTGGCCTTCCCGTACCTGCGGGTCGTGGTGATGATGTGGCTCTCCGAGCCCGGTGACGCCACCCCGACGGTCGCCGTGCCGGGCGCGCTCACCTCGGCGGCCCTGGTCATCGGCGTGCTCGCCACGCTGATCCTCGGTGTCGCCCCGGCGCCGCTGCTCGACCTGGCCAACGGTGCCGCCGAATTCGTCAGATGACAGAGGTCGTTCCCGCCGGGGGCCGGTACGCGTCGCGTACCGGCCCCCGGTCCGTATCCCCCTCCCCTGGGAGGTTGAACCGGGGTGGTGAGGTTGAAGGAATGG